>PKXT01000160.1 GCA_003133505.1 Acidobacteriota bacterium | reverse complement strand
GGGGGCTCAAATGCCGGTGATCAGGGCGCTGCCCTTCTGCATGTGCTGACTATCAACCAGACGACCGGCGATCTCAGCGAGACGGTTCCGGCAGTTCCGTTGAACATCGCTCAAGGCGAGCATGCATCTGGTCTGGCAACACTTCTGAAGTAGCCAAACTCAATACCAAAAAAGAAGCAAAAAGGCGCGGACGCCGTTATAGCTTCCGCGCTTTTTTGTTTCTTTTATCGCTTCAATTCCGCGAGATCTCCCCGACTCGGCATCAACTTCTTCTTGGGCGTAAATACAGGCTTGCCATTCCGCGACGTGCACCGTTTTCCCCAGCTCGTCGTGAGCCGCTATCTGAACCGGTATGCTCTTGGGACGCTTCGGCGTCCGGAGCCCATCACACAAGCAACGCGAATCTACATTGTCGCCTTGACTCCCATTGGGATGTGGCTTAATGTCCTCCCAACACAAGAGACGAGAATACGGACGACTTGCGCGCGCCACACCAAGAGGGCTTGCAAATTAGTAGGGGGCCGNNCTCGAATCGGCTATATTCCAAGAGGAGAAGACAGCATGAATATTTTTGGAAATCGCAGGGGTTATACATTGGGGGCTGCGGTGAGTGTGGTCCTGGCTGGAGTTGTGTTTGGTCTCTCCTGCCCGGCGTTCGCGCAGAGCACAAATCTCGTCTATGTGGAAAGCAATATTGGCAGCGTGCCGGACATGAATTCGGTCTTTGTTTTTTCCAATGATGGTGCTGGAAACCTGACCCAAATCAGCGGCTCTCCCTTCCTTACCAGCGGAACCGGTTGGTATGATCCGGACTTGGATACAAGCTCCGTGGATACAGACAACCCGGTGATCATTGATCCCACGGGCACATATCTTTACGCCGTCAACGCCAATTCGGACACCGTTTCCGAATTTACAATTGGCGCGGGCGGCCCCTTAACCCTGATTACAAATCCTCCCTTTGCCTCTGGAGGAAAGGAGCCGGACAGCCTTTCCCTATCCGCCAAGGCGCTGAATAATGGATACAGCGTACTTTCCATTGCCAACAAGGACCAGGACCCGAACCAGGATGGCGGGACTCCAAGCATTCGAACAGCCCACATTAATGGCGCTGGCACAATGACGCAGGTTGCCGGCGGAAAAATCGGTTTCGATTCCGGCGACTACCTGGGCAGCGTGAACACCACGCCGTTGGCTCCCCATCTCATGTTTGCGATACAACTGTTGGGCGCCGACGTCTCCCAGATCCTCAGCTACAAGATTGTCTCGGTCGGAAAGATGCAGCAGGTAAGTTTCACGGGGTCGCCCATGCCAGGTGAACAGATGCTGGGCATGGCCTTCCATCCAACGCAGCATGTGATGTATGTTGGGATTCCAAGCGCCAATGAAATCGCGGTTTATACCTATAACCCGCAGGGAGTGCTGACCCTCGTCACCACCGTTCCCAACATGGGCCAGGAGCCCTGCTGGTTTGCCGAAAACAGCGCGGGGACCCGCTTATATTCGGTGGAAAGCAAGGGGGGAACGGTAAGCGTCTATGACACCACCACCGCTACTGCTCCCGCGCAGCTGGCTCACCTCACCCTGAGCAACCAGCCGCAAAGCGCTACCGAGGTTGCGATTGATCCCACGGGAAACTTCCTTTACGTATTGGGAGTCCCCACTGCAAACGAAATGGGCTCGCCATATCTGCACGTATTCAGTATCACCGCGGGGACGCCGTATCTGGCCGAGCTCAATCCTGTTTTGCTGAATGTTCCGCCTCTCGAGCACCCCCAGGGTTTGGCCATATTGTTGAAATAACCAACCTCCACGGGTGTCCTTAAAGGAAAAAGGTGCGGAAGCCAGTTATGGTTTCCGCACCTTTCTTTTTCACATTGACTATCCGCCGGTTTCGAGCGGTGTAATCGGGCTCCCGCTGACTACCGGGAGCTATTTGCCCCGGCAGGGCTCGGTGCCGGAAACCACGGTGTGTATGGCGAAGTAAGAAAGAAGCTCACCAGCTGGGCTGCCACCTTTTGGCGGCCAGCCGGTTGGCTCGGATGCGTGCCATCGGCCTCAAAATCGTCAACTGGATATACGTCCCACGTCAGACCGTCAAGCAGCCGAGGCTCAATCCCATTAGCCCACAAATACGGCCCCCACGCCATCCACGGCGCGCTGCCATCGTGATAGCTTAGATCGCCGGCCACGGGATCAATGATACCCGTGGAGATTTGGTTGATTTGCGCCTGGATAATCCATTTCGTGGAGAATCCATATTCGTAAGCATAGGGATCGGGGTTTAGAGCGGTGCTGACATAACTTCCATAGATACGGCTGCTAACGAAGATCTCCCTGAGGTTGGGATAGCGGATTTGGGCGGCTCGAACGACCTGGCCCAACAGCCCCTCGTAAAAGCAGGCCTCCGCCGTGCTCGCGGCAAGGCATCCCGAGCCTGTGGCAGTGGTTGGGACATTGCTGACGCAACCTTGCACGGTGGGATCGCAAAGCGAGGGGGCCGAGGGTATGTTGACCTCGCCGCCCGGATATCCGTCGGCTTCATTGATCCACACGGCCTGCACCTGCGCCTCGGTGAATCCCGCGGGCGCCAGCACCGTATCGCGGACGCGGTCATATTCATTTTCCATCTTTCCTTCGGGACAAACCGGCACGCCCGTCGCAAAGGTCCAAAAGCACGTATCCGCGCTGATCTTGGCGCCGTTTTCGGCGGTCACCGTTGGATAGTTCGACCCGGAATTGGGCTTGTTGACGTCATTCACGAAATCCCCAAATTCAAAATACGCATTGGACATGCCGATTCCCAGCAACACGATGTTTCCCTGGGGATTAGGATTGCCGTTCACATCCAGAGGCTGAATGAGCGCGGCGGCGCCCAACCCGTCGGATGAATGTTGCGCCGGCATCACGTTGGTGCCGCCGATGTATAGTCCGCCCTGATAATCCAAATAGGTTTGGGCCGGCTGCATATCCACCAATGGGATTTTGTACGTATCGCTAAGCGTGGCGGGTATCACCGCTGTTGCTATCCCCATGGTGCCGTCGGAGGCGGTGGCGCTCACAGTGACCGTACCGGCCTTGATGGGAGTGAGGACTCCCGGCGCCGCCTGGCCACGGGTCTGGATGGTGGCGATGGACGTGTCGGAGACACTCCAATTGCTGGAACCGGTCTCCTCCGTTCCATGCTTTCCGTTGACTTCAGCGGACCGGAATTGCTGCATGGTTCCCAAAGCCACCGTAACGGTGCCCGGCAAAATGCTCAATATTTGAGGATTGAGGTTGGATACGCAGGCTACGTGGACATGAGCCTTGAGCCCTTCATAAACCGCTGCCACGTTGGTGCTCCCGTGATAGCTCGCCGACACCAGCCCGGGAAATTGCTGGCCAACGCTTTCCACGGTCGCGGCCGCGGGCCGGGAGGATGACCATGCCGTCGCCATCGTTACATCCATCTGGCTGCCATTGCTCATGGTGGCAATCGCGTGGAGTTGCAAGGTCTGCGTTACCGCAAGAGATGGATTGGCCGGCGTAATCGAAAGCGAAGTAATAGCCCCCGGAGAATGATGTGCGGCGTAAAGCTGGGGGGTGGAAATCAAAGCCACCATAACAGCGAGCGCTTGACCGATACCGATTCGTCTTGTCAACCTCATCAATGAAACCTCCCTTCCAGATTTGAGGAGCGGAATACCGAGCGGCTTGCACGCTCGATCCCCCAATTAGTGTAAATGCGAAAGTCGCGTTCTTGTGACGATTTAGGAAACGGGGTGAGTCCGTAGCTTATCGGGTCTTTTTGGCCTGTTGACCTGGGACAGCGCGGAACCAGGGAGTATAGGGCGAGGTGAGGAAGAAATCCATGAGCTGCGCAGCGACTAGATCCTCTCCGGCGGGAGCGCTGGGATGCGTGCCATCCGACAAATAGTCGTCAATGGGATTGGTTTCCCAAGCGATGCCGTCGAAGGTCTGCGGCTCCACGCTATTGGCCCAGATATAAGGACCCCACGCCGCCCATGCGGTGCTACCGTCGGTATAGCTCAGGTCTCCGGAGACAGGATCGGCCTGGCCGGTGCGCGCTTGAATTACCTGATTCTCAATGAACCACTTGGCGGCCAGTCCATACTCATAGGCATACGGCTCGGGATTCAATGGGAAGCTCACATAGCCGCCATAGATACGGCTGGAGATGAACATCTGCTTCAAGTTGGGATAGCGGACTTTGGCGGCCCGAACCATCTCGCCGAGGAGCTTATCGAAATAGCACGCTTCCGCGGTGCTGGCGATAGTGCATCCCGAGCCGGTAGCTCCTAGGGGAACATTGTTGATGCAGCCGGTCACGGATGGGTCGCACAACGAAGGATTGTTTAGAGTCTCCGCGGGAAACGGATCCGCTTCCTTGATCCACAGCACCTGTACCTGAGCTTCGGTCAATCCCGCTGGCGTAAGGACGTCGGTCAAGACGCGATCGTACTGATTGCCCAAAGGCGAGGTATCACAGACGGGAACGCCCTCGGCTAGCGTCCACCAGCAGGTGGTGGCCTCGGGTTTGGCCCCATTGAGGGTCATCACCGTTGGGTAGTTGGCACCCGATCCCACCACGTCGGCATCGGCGGTAAACGCCGTAAGTTCATAATAGGCGTTGGACATTCCCACTCCCAGCAGCACTATGTTTCCGGAGGGACTTGGATTTCCGCTGGTATCCAGCGGCTGGACGGCCGCAGCCGCTGCCAAACCAGCGGCATCGTGATCCGCGGGAGGAGTATTACTGTCGTTCTCGTAGAGTCCGCCGGAATAGCTTAGATAGTTTTGGCCAGTCAACATTTCCGGCACAGGAATCTTATACGTATTGGGAAGGCCGCCGGGAATAACCACGGTAGCCGTGTTGGTCAGGCCGTCCGGGGATGTAGCTGTGACCGTAATGGTGCCGGGGCTTATGGCGGTCAATACGCCGGGGGTACTCTGCCCCGCGGTTTCAATGGTGGCCTTGGAAGTATCCGAGACTGTCCAAGTGGCTATGCCGGTTTCTTCCGTCCCATTGCGATCCATGGTTTCGGCGGCGCGAAATTGCTGCACGGTTCCCACCGCAACGGTGACGGTGCTGGGAAGCACGCTTAGCGCCTGAGGGGCGTAATTGGAAATGCAGTTGAGAGTGGCCGACGCGGTCATGCCATTAAACTTCGCCGTAATCGTCGTGCTTCCAGCGGCATTGCCGGTGGCGAGACCGGGAAATTCCTGCCCAATGCTTTCGATGCTCGTGGAATTGTTCGTGGAGGAAGACCACAAGGCCGAGGTAGTCACGTCCTGCATTGAGCCATCGCTGGCCTGCATCATGGCGTGAAGCTGGAGCGTCTCGGTCTGCAGAACGGTGGGAGAAGAAGGCGTCAATATCAATGCGGAATTTGAAGTTACCGAATCCGGACTGGAGGATCCCCCTCCGCAACTGGCCGACAGCCCCATCAAAATCAACACGAGCGCCGGGATTATAAACCCGGCCCGCGCCAAGCGCGGCGCAGCAAACCAACTTTCACTAGTCATTTGCACTTCCCCTTTATTTCACGGCAACCCCGGAAGCGCCGGGGGCGAGGTCCTGTTTGTTCTAACCCTAAAAACGCGAAAGCGTTGTGGTAGGGCGGCAAATTCGAATCTGGGTGTCAAATGGGAACTTTATCCGCGTAAAGCATGGTCTTTGCCCGTTGCGTGGCCATACTAAATCCCGCGAGCATGCCAATTGACTGATGGTAAACGCGGATATACAGCGACTTAACAGACAAGGAACGGCGGCAGCGGCCAAATAGCCATTGGCCAAACGCGAACCTACCTGCGACCAGGCTGGCTAGCCAGGTTGTCGGTGGCTCGCGTACAACTGGGGAAAGAGAATGACACGATGTGGGTCATCCAATTGTGGTTTCCAGTGGCAGGCAGATACTCGCCGGTAAACCAGAAAGTGCAATCGTCCAGGGGATCGATCAGCATACTTGTATAATCGCCCCAACGGTAGCTCCCCGTTTCCGAGCCGGCACCGGCAGTGATGAGGGCCTCGGACTCCATAGTATCCAGCGGGTCATTCGCCTTACGTCCGGTAATGGCGATCGATGGATACGTGGAGGAGCTGGACTCCGAGAAACCCAAACCGATGTCTCCCAATTGATCCATGGCGATGCTGGCCATCCAGCGGCTATTCGAATTCGGCGATGCTGTTTCCTGCTGATAGACAACTGGAGTGCTGCCGGGGCTACGGATTTCATACCAGCGAACGCTAACACCGCCATGCGCGGTGACCGCATGATTAGCGACCAGGGACTCGTGATCCCCAAAGTTGCGATAGGCCAGGCGGTACATCAGGCGGTCGCCAATGGAATCGAGCAACTGATTGGTACCCGGCTGCGGCACGCACATTCCTCCCGTCCGGCAGGGCTTCTTGAATGGGGCCACGGCAATCGAGGCAGGCCCGGTAAGAGTGGTGTTCAGGGGATTCGAGAAATCCACGTGGAACTGCCACAGGTTCAGGGAATCCACACCGAGGGACATTAGATAATTTGGCGAACCAACGGGCGGGGGAGTGTTCCCGTCCCAATCGGAGGGCAAAAGGCTCAGGTACGTGGGACCGAGCTGAAAGCATTGGGCGGTGGCGTCCAAACCCAGCAGCATACTGGTGCGGTCGAGGGCGCAGACGTAAGGCCCGACCTCCACCTGCAGATTGCTAAGAAGAAATTCGTCCACGGTCAAATAATAGGCATCGGGCCACGTGGAAATCTTCGGATAGTCGGGAAAATCATTCAAGGGCAGGGGGAAGGCGTAACGGTAGTAACTGCCCGTGGCGTCCGAAGTTACCGAAACGGCCACGCACTGGTAGGATATTTTCCCGAGGGGGGCGTTGGCATGCT
>PKXT01000127.1 GCA_003133505.1 Acidobacteriota bacterium | reverse complement strand
CCCCTGGGCATCGCCTGGAACTCCGCCAACGACCATTACGCGGGCAACGGGCCAGTGACGGTGCGGCTTTTTCAGGAACTCATGAACGTATGAGAGATTTAGGCGAGCATTGAAGAGGGGTGAAGCGCGGTGATGTTGCTGTACCGCTTGAAATCAGCGGCATTGAACGTGAGGACGCTCTCGACCGCGTATACGTTCATAGTGGCAACGAGGCGGGCGTCATAAACCTTGACGCCCTGGACTTTGTGGTCCCTTACAATCTGCTTCCAACCAGAATTCGGCAATATTTTGGGAACAGAAGAAGGCCGCGTCCTTTTGCCGGAGCAACTTCGAAACTGCATGGGTGGCTTGGGAGTTGAGCGGGTGATTCGGTTGAGCACTGCGCAGCAGAATGTTCGTGTCAACGAGGACACGCATCAGCGGTCGGGGCCTTCATAGATACCGTCGCGGCTGACAGCGTAATCGGACAGGGGAGGGGTGGGGCGGTGGCCGGCAGACCACGCCTCAAATGCCGTTGCGCGTTCCTCGGCCGACAATGTCTTCGGCATTGCTGGANNACAGCGCCCTCAACTACGGAAAGCAGGTATTCCTCCACGGTCATTCCGCTGGCCTGCGCTTGCGCGAACAGCCCGGCTTCGAGTTCCGGCTTGAGATTCAAGGTAACGGTCATCGCTCACTCTCTGCTTACAGTGTACGTCAGCCCTTACCGTAGCGCGAAGGCCTCGGATTGTCCATTAGGAAAGGCCGCAGAAGCGTGGAGAGCCAGACCATTGCCGGGTCGAAATCAGTCGCGGACAAGCGCCTGAAGAAACTTGGGTCCAACTTGGGTCCAAATGCTCCCGAATAAGGGCCAATATGGTGCTCTGTGACACAGAACAAAGCCAAACGAACCAGTCAGATAGATTTAATTTCCCGTCTTTGCAAGCAGGNNCCCTCGCCAAAACTCCGTCCGCTTTTGAAATCAACACGATAGCAACCGTAGCCCCTCTTTCCTGTTATAAGAAAACGCCATGATTGCCCTGATCCTATCCCTTTTCGCTGTCACTAGCAGGCTTTTCTGTGATCGAAGCAGTATGCTGCTCGAAATCCTAGCTCTTCGCCAGCAATTGGCAGTCCTCAGCGCCGACATCCCAGGGGAAAACTCCGCTTTATCGATAGATTGTTTTGGATAGCTGCTCGCAAGTTCTTGTCTGGCTGGAAGAGGAGCCTCATCGTCGTGACACCGGAAACAGTCGTTCGTTGGCACCGCGCCGGCTTCCGGATCTATTGGCGATGGATCTCGCGTGTTTGGGACCACACCGGCAGAAAGCGAATTCCCAAAGAAGCCCGCGATCTAATTTTCGAATGACGATGGAGAATTCGACTTGGGGAGCGCCTCGAATCCTTGGCGAGTTGCTCATGCTGGGCTTTGACATCTCGGAGCGAACAATCTCGCGCTGGATGCGGAAAGCACCCAGAAGCCCAGAACCAGCCAACACTGGCTGGCTTTCCTGCGCAATCACCCCGGAGCAATCGCCGCCATGGACTTCTTCACCGTTCCTACCATCGCTTTCGGTCTGCTGTATTGCTTCTTCATCATCAGCCACGATCGCAGGAAAATACTCCATGTCAATGTCACGTCTCACCCAACCTCTTCGTGGATTGTCCAGCAATTACGGGAAGCCTTCCCGTTTGAATGCACAACCAAGCATTCGATTCTGGATCGGGACAAAAAATATGGGTTGGAGGTTTGGGCCGCCATCCGATCACCGCAGATCAACCCGGTCAGAACCTCCTTCCAGAGTCCTTGGCAGAATGGTGTTGCGGAGCGCTGGGTGGAGAGTTGCCGACGGGATCTGCTGGATCACGTCATCGCTTTCAACGAATGCCGCCTCAGGCGATTGCTCAGCGAATACGTTCGGCATTATCATGAGGATCGCACTCACTTGGGGTTGGAAAAAGGCACGCCAAATGGCCGGCATCGGTCAGCCGGACGCGGGCGTGTTACGTCATTGCCACGGCTCGGCGGGTTGCATCACCGCTACGATCGCGCTGCGTAGCCCTCATAGATGCAAACGTTCATCGCAAGAACGGCCGCTCTGTAGCAGAAGTGTTTCTGTGCAGGTCGCCGAAGGGGCTATTCCAATTATTCAGTGCGCGTTCTCAGGGATCGTCCCAAGACGCGACCGTAACTTGCGCTGTTTTTTGATGCGGATGGAATTTTGGCGAGGCGCAGGGGGACATCCGGATCGGCGTCCTTCCACAGTTCGAAAACATCTTGAAATGCCGCCCGAGCCTTGGCAAGTAATAGCGAATTCGGCGGAGCAGGCGCGGCGTCACGTGCCGTTCCAGGGAAGCGACGAATCGCCGGAGTTGGCAAAACAGCCTCTAGAGCGTAGGCACGCGCCAGCCAAGGTGTGCCAGCGCGCCCAGCTAATTCACAACGATGCCCGGATGGTCGATAATCTTCTGAAATTGCGGGAGTCAAACAGTTACAGCGGTGGCGCCATGATGTCTTGGGCAACTTATTCAGACCAAGCGCCATCCGAAGGTTGGCCTACAGGCGCAGTTAATGCCGCATATTGGACGATTTGGACGGCGAGATGCGGGGACTGGGAGCCGCTCGAAGGAGCGTCCGAGGACGGGGTGCAGCGTGAGGCAGTGGCGCGGGTCAATCGCCTTCATTTTGAGTGTTGTTCTGGGCACGGCGGCGGGGGCGGCAGGGCAAGGGAGGGCGCACGTTTTCGGCAATCCGGACATTTGGCAATCGGCCCCGACCCGAACGTACCATATTGAGAATTACAAGCTGGAGTTGCGCTTCGACGAAGCGAAAGGTGAAGTCTTTGGCGATGAAGTGGTCACGCTGCGGCCATTCGAGGCACATTTTCGCAAATTTTACTTAAACAGCTCCGAGCTAAAAATTGATTCGGTGATCTTGATGCCGTTGCGAGGCGCCCCGGTCAAATTAACGTATGGGACGCAAGATCCACGGCTCTGGATTACGCTGGATCGCGACTACGACGTAACAAGCACCCTCAATGTTCGCATCGTGTATCACGGCTTCCCGCGCACCGGCCTGTTTTTCGTAAACCCCACGGCAAATTATCCAAACTGGCCGCAAGAGGTCTATTCGCAGGGCGAAACGGAATTCAATCATTATTGGTTTCCGTGCTGGGATTATCCGAACGACATGGCCGCGAGCGAAACGGTGACTACAGTTCCTGAAGGACAAAGTGTGGTGTCAAACGGGAAGCTGATTAAGACGATACGCTCCGCAGGTCATGTGACCTACGATTGGGTGGAGAACGTACCACACAGTTCCTATTTGATTTCCATCGCCGTGGGGCCGTGGCGCAAAGTGACGGACAAGTATGAGGACAAGCCGGTTGACTATTTCGTTCCGGATTACGTGGATGATGCCACGGTGCGACGATCCTTCCATCTGACGCCCGACATGATTGGGTTTTTTTCGCGCGCAACCGGCGTTGATTATCCCTACGAACAATACGCGCAGACGGCGGTCCACAACTTCATTTTTGGCGGACAGGAAAATGTAAGCGCGACCACGCTTACGGAAAATACGCTGCACGATGAACGCGCCGATCAGGACTATCCCAGTACTGGTCTGGTGTCCCACGAGTTGGGTCAGCACTGGTTCGGTGATTACGTGCAAGGGCGCGATTGGGCCAACATCTGGCTTAATGAGGGTTTCGCGACGTACCTCGCGGCGCTCTACACTCAACATCACGAAGGCCGCGACGCATTTCGATTTGAAATTTACAACAACCAGTTAGCGGAGCAGGAGCAGGATCGCGAGGACTATCGCCGGCCAATCGTCGACCGGCATTATGCCGATCCTATGCAGATGTTCGATGCGATTACGCACCAGAAAGGCGCGGCTGTGCTGGATATGCTGCGTTTCGTAGTGGACGGCGCGGTGGCTGTGTCACATCCCGCGTCGCAAAACGAGCCATTGTTTCGGGCGCTGCAACACTATTTGGTCGCACACCGCGCGCAAACGGCGGACACGGCGGACCTGGTGGAGGCCATTCGGACGACGACCGGCAAGGATCTCGATTGGTTTTTCCGCGAGTGGGTGTTCATGGCCGGACATCCGGACTATCGAGTGGAAGCCAGCTACGACGCCACGAAGAAGATCGAAAAACTTGCCGTCACGCAAACGCAGCAGGTTGATGCGCTGACGCCTATTTTTGACATGCCGATCGAACTGGGGTTCCAAGGCGCGAATGGCGAGCGGAAGGAAATTCAGGTTCGCGACAATTTACCCCGGCAGGAGTTCTATATTCCGCTCGATTTCGAGCCGCAATGGATGGATTTCGATCCGGACGATTTGATCGACAAGACCGTGCAGTTTGACAAGCCATTGGGTGCGCTGATCGCGGAAGCGGAAAAAGACCCTTCGATGATGAGCCGCCTATGGGCCGTCGAACAGCTCGGCAAAGAGAAGGGAGCTGATGCGGATTTGGGAATTGCGGCGCTGATACAGGTGCTCGGCAACGATGGGTTCTACGGCGTGCGCGCTGCCGCCGCGATGGGCCTCGGCCACATGGGAACAGATCAGGCCAAGACTGCTTTGCTTTCCGCGTTGCCGCAGCCGGATAGCCGCGTACGCACGGCGATCGTTAAAGCGCTGGGGAATTTTCACAAGGATCGCGCCGTCTACAATGCGTTCGTCAATACGCTGCATAGCGAGTCCAGTTACGCGGTAGAGGCCGCGGCGGCGCGGGAACTTGGCAGATCGGGCGCTGAGCAAGCATTCGACTTGTTGCAGGCCGAAGCGGCGACGAAGCCGGAGGTGCACGTTATGGGCGCCACATTGGATGGCTTGGCATCAACCGGGAATCCGAGGGCGGCGGCAATCCTGTTGGCGCAGTCGAAGGCTGGCGTCCCGGAGCGAATTCGATTGAGCGCGCTAGCTGCACTTGCGGGATTGAATGAAGCGGTTGAGCGGGAGCACGCGCAAGAGCTGGTCGAAGTCGTCCGCGAAGCGCTGGGGGATCCGTTTCTTCCTGTGCGGCTGGCGGGTGAAGAGTTAGTCGGAGCGTTCAATCTGACGCAGTTTCGGTCAGAGATACAAACAGATGCTCAGAGTGCGCTTCTGATCATGCAGCGTGAACAAGCGCAGAAGGTGCTGAAGCAATTGCATCAGTAGCAATGGAGCTACGGTACGCAACAACGGGCTCGATGGACCCGAATCATGACGGTTCGCAAAAATCACCGGTTTCTCGTGCTGCACGGGGTGGCTCGTTGGCGGCCACTGACCTATGGCATTCGCTTGGGGTGCCATTCTTGACTTGAATTGGCGCGCGGCTACATGAAGTCCCACTAAATTGCAACTCGCCTTTTGGCCACGTTGCGGCTTCAATCTGTAAGCTGCCTAAAGATAGCCTAGCGTTTCGATGAGTATGTTGTAGCCGGGCGATTCGTTGAGTTCGCGATCCGCATCCAATGCGGCAGCGGAACGAGCGCTTACCTTGATTTCCGTCTCATTCCGCTTCTGCATGTTGCCCGTTACAGATTGGACTTGAGAGAAATGGTCAAGCGCGACGGGATCCCACGGAATGCCAAGGCTGGCCGCAAGGTCCGAAAATTTGTTCGCCGGATCAGTCACGAAATCTTCGTAGCGAAATCTCGGGGCCCGCACAGTCGCCGAGAGAAATGCATGGTAGGCCTCAATGAAGCGTTCGGCGCGTAGAACTGGTCGAATGGCGGCATGGGATCTGAGGCTGGCAAGCTGATCTGCTGGATGCCGGACAATGACGGCCTGCCTGGGCGTAAAACATCCGGCAATGGCCAGGTCGAGGCTCAAATCATTTGGTACCGGCCAGATGAACGGCACGCCGATGAAGTCAGCATAGTTGAAATCCCGCACAACGAGAACGCGATTATCTCTTTCCGCCGCCAAATGAATGTGCTGGAGGAGGGCTCCAAAGCGAGGGGGATATCCGATCTCGCCCGGATCGAAATCGGCGACAATCGGGGCCATAGCAGGATGCCATTTTCGAATCTGCTCGATCGGGTTGAGCATTCCGCCATAAAGGTGTGCTGAACGCGGATTGGTTTCGCTCAGCAACAGCACTCTGGGCAGGGCCGACAACACGCGTGACACCAACGTTCCGCCGCATCCGCCGAGACCGCGAAGAACCGGGAGATATGGAATCGCGGGTTCCGTATTTACGATCATCCGATCTTGACGAGCAGGCCCCGTGCTGCCGCCGCGCGAAACAAATATATGAATGCTCCAAGGGCGAGAGCGAGGTAGGCGGCGTCGAGCGCGAATCCAAGGGCCAGACGCTGGCCTGATATTGTGCCCATCGCCAGCGCTTCCCGCATGCCTTCGAATGCTTGCGTGGTTGGCAGCATCAACGCGACGGGGCGGAGCCCTGCTGGCAAAGCGGTAATCGGATAAAAGACGCAGGAGAAGGGTACGAGAATACCTGTAACAGTCCATGTCAGGCTTTGTAACCGTGTGGTATATCGAACCATTAGCGCGGTCACAAAAATTCCGACAGCGAGCCCGAAAATCAGCAATACACCCACATAGGGGATCAGGAGCGGAAGTGCCGGAAAAATATTGTAAACGTAAAACATCCAGGCGGCGAGGCCGGCAATGATCATTCCCGCGAGGGCCTTGGCAAGATTGATCACAACCAGGCCCGCCATATATTCAGTGATAGACAGGGGAGTCGAAAAAAGGCCCACGAAGTTGTGCGACCATACCTCGCCCAGAAAGCCGATCGCCATATCGCGCTGGAAGCTTCGGAACAGCCCCCACAGTATCGCGCCGCCGAGCAGGAAGCCGATTGCGCCAATCCTCGGTTCCCCCCGTTTTGCGAGATAGAGGGTCATAAAGCCCCATAAAAGGACATCAATCACCGGCCAGAAAACAGTGTCTGTGACGCGGTCCATACTACGGCGCGCTTCATAACTGTGCCGAACAATGATAGCGATCACCCTATGAAGCCGCATTCCGTCCCCTCCCGCCCAGCAGCAGAACCACCTCGCGAAGCGCCGGCGTCTGCCGGTCCTGTTGCAGGAACCGGCGGGTTACCTCAATGGGTGTGCCATCCGCAACAACGCGGCCATGATCAAGCAAGATCACGCGATCGCAAAGCTCCTCGACTTGCGACATGTTATGCGATGTGTGGAGCACGGTTATTTTCCGGCGGTTCTGCATATCCAACAGCATGTGCTTCACCTGAACTGCCGCATGCGGATCCAGGCTGGCAAAAGGTTCATCAAGAATCAGAAGATCAGGATCGTTTATGAACACCTTACAAAGACCAACACACGTCACTTCACCCGAAGAGAGGCCGACCATTGGCTGGTCTCTCAAATCGGCAATTGAGAACCGGCGCAGGAGGTCGTGAATCACGTCCTTGCGATTCTTGACGTTATAGAGCCGCGCATAGATGGAGAGATTTTCGAAAACGGTTAGCCTGTTGGGAAATCCTACGTAGGGCGACATGAAATTCAGACGCTCAAACACCTCTTCCCGGTGTCGCCGGGGGTCCAGGCCGAAAATGCGTATCTGGCCTGTATTCGGCGCGATCAGACCGAGAATCATGTGAACGATTGTGCTTTTTCCGGCTCCGTTGGGACCAACAAGTCCAACAATCTGTCCTTTACCTATGTCAAAAGACACCTTGTCTACAGCCAGGAACCCGCCAAAACTCTTCGTTATATCTGAAATCTCGAGCGACATCGGAGGGTTCATTACAAGACCACTATAGCAGCACAGGGTGGTTAGGCGTGGAGCAAGGGGGATTGTCCTCAAGGTGAATTATTTCCTCATTGCGGCGGTCAACGTAGCGACGCAAAATCCGCCAGCCCGATCTCATCGGAATCGAGAGAATCGCCAAAATCGTGGTGCTTAGCGGTGAAGCGTGGGGGCGAGTGCAGCTTCACACCACCGCGCGGCACGGGCAAAGAGGGAGCGATCACGAAAGAAGATCGCATTGCCCCATGATCCGGAGATTGTGTGTGAGTGATTGAAATAATAAGAAATAATCCCCTCCTGATCCAAATGATAGAAGACCACATGCCAGAAATAACCGTGGCCCCGCATCATTTCCACAATCGGGCCCAAGTGCCCATACTCGCCTTGGCCGAAAGCGTGTTTCACATCCCAATATTCCGCCATAACAATCGCAATATCCGGTGCGCCCATACCCTTGATCACTTCAATATCCGCGCCCTCGCTGTCTATCTTGAGGAGCCCGATTTGCCTGGGCAGTTCGCCGGTAGCCCGCAGGCTGGCGAGGCTTCGCACCTGAACCGGCAATACATTAGCAAACTGAACGCTCGTGCCTAACGGGTGATCCACAAGACTGTTGAAGAGGGATGCGTCGGAACCGCCCGATCCGGCTACATCCTGGGCGATATGGAGCTTGCCCTCGCTGTCCGCCGCCCCAATCGCAATGGGTGAGGCGGCAAAGGCCGGCTTCCCTCGGAGGCGGGATTCCAGAGCCTCGAAGCTCGGTGGGTAAGGCTCAAAGGCGTGGACCTGCCATCCGCTTTCCAGGAGACGCTCCGCTACGTCCCCAACATGCGCGCCGATATCGATCGCGGTCCGTTGATCCACATAGGGGCAGAGGTATTGCAATAGAGCGATCTCGGGATTGAGTTCCGAGAACTTGTCGGGGGGAACCACGATTGGCTCATTCCGGTGCGTGGAAGGCTGCATTTCGGCGACGTCGGCCATGAGCGAACGGATCTCCGCGCTCAGCCGCGTCTGTCCCTGCTGGGACTGTTCAAATCGGGCGTTCAGCTTGGCAATCAAGCCAAACATCTGAGCGAGCGCGTCAATGATTGTGCTGTCATTCAGCACCAGCGTTTGGAGAATATCTTCGATCTCTCGCTGGATGTCTGCGAAAGTGTTCAGCCTTGTCAGGATATTGTCACGCTTTATCTCGCGCTCTGTCATAACTGCGCCACGGGTGTTTTGACGCCGCGCTTGGGCATCATGTCCTCATAATCAGTTGTGATCGGCCTTCCAGCCTCCAGCGAACCCCAAATCCACTCATCAGCGCCTGCCGCCGTAAAACTTCCGCTTAGCCTTGCAGCGCGGGCTCGAATATCGGCCTGACGTTTCGAGGATAAGAGATTCTCAATCGCGGCGCTCACCGCAACGCGCTCATATGGCGCCGTGCAGCCGAGGTCGAAGCGCTCAACGAATGAAGCCGCACATGTGGCGGGACTGCCAACAACCAGCATTGGAATGTGAGAAGTCGCCATCATAGTAACCATCCGGCTGGGCAGACTGAGTTCGGCGATTGCGCGGACAGCGGGAGGACTAATTCCGTCGAGTGTATCGGTGGGGACAACCGCGAAGGCATAGCTGCCGAGAATTTCTGGCAAATCTTCCTCGGCTATCGGGTCCCGTTGGATAATTCCGTCCGCGGCAAGCTCGGTGCGATCGTAATCCAGTCCCGGCGGATTGATTTGGTTACAGTACCAGTCGACCGTCACGCCGGCGCCTCTGAATATCTGCCGGAGCATATCCAGCCACCGCTGGCCCCAGATGTTTCCAAGCAGGACGCCGCGGCGCAGGTCCATGCCCGCCGGCGGCGCGGTTAACTCTCGCTTGACAATAGATTCTGCGACAACCGGCGGCATGACCCAGAAACTCATCCCGTATTTTTTCTCATAGGCATCGCGCATCTCCGGGCCAATCACCAGGCGCAGGCTCGATTTGTCGAAAAGTTCACCCATCAGGCTGTCGGAAATTCCATCGGCGCAAACATTCTTGTCGTCCATAATGTAAGTGCATAGTGGGACACCAAGTATGTCCCGTGCAGCAAGTGCAACGGTTGCTTCCGCCGGCGTATAGGGCAGGCAGAGTATGCGCCTCACCTTTGTACCCGCGAGGGTCCATTTCAGCCACGCTGATATCTCTGGCCTGGCCGATTGGGCGAGCGGAAGGCAAAGTTTTACCCGTCCAAAATTCTGGTCGCCGTCGTAAAAGTTGTGAGTCCGCAAAGAAATGATCGAGGCTTGATTGGGAAATATCCTCAGCAGGAGCGTGCCGGTTCCATGCAAGGCGTTGACCTCACATGCCGTGATAACAAGGTCCGCGGCATCAGGCAAGTTGGCCAGATCCAATCCGGCGTAGGCCCCCGCCGCGTCCATATCACCGGAAAGTATTGCGCGCAACCGTGCGCGCGCCTTTTCGGCGATTACCAAAGGGCTGCCAATCATGTACGGGAAACCTCTCTTGAAATTTCAGGCCGTGAAAGATTGCAGGACCGGCCGCAACTGATCCGACTGCCGCCGGACTATTTCTTCGATGTTCTGCTGGACGCCATACTTCATCTTCCAATTCGGAAAGTGAGATTGGATCTTGCCGAGATCGGAGATGTAACAAATATGATCGCCGACGCGATTTTCATCCACGAGATGGAACTTAAGTTTATGTCCCAATTCATCAAGACGCGAAATTGTCTCGAGGATGGAGATGCTGTTTTTCCGTCCGCCGCCTAGATTGTATACTTCGCCATGGCGCGGCTGGGCGAAAAATTCGAGGAACAACTCGGCCACATCGTCACAGTGAATCTGATCCCTCACCTGTTTGCCCTTATATCCGAATATCGTGTATTCCCGGCCGGTCAGGGCGCATGATGCGATGTATGCCAAATATCCATGCAGCTCCACAGCTGCCTGCTGAGGCCCTGTTACGCACCCGCAACGGAATATGCCGACGGGCATTTCAAAATAGCGCCCGAACTCTTGCGCGAGGACATCGGCGGCGACCTTTGAAGCGCCGAACAGCGAATGCAGACAGGAATCTATTGACATCGATTCGTCAATTGCCAGGAGGCCGCCGGCATAGTCGTATCGCGTGGCCCGCTCGACGAGAGCAAGCGAATTTGGCCTGTCACCATAAACCTTGTTCGTGCTCGTGAAACAGAAGGGCGATTCCGGGCAAAAATCCCGGACCGCAACGAGGAGATTCAGCGTGCCGACCGCATTAACATCAAAATCATCATACGGAATTGCGGCTGCCCGGTCGTGCGAGGGTTGTGCCGCGGCATGAATGATGAAATCAGGCCGTTCCTGCTTTAAGATTTCTCGTATGTATTGGCGATCCCGTATGTCAGCGTGAATATGCTGATAGCGCTGAACTTGATTCCTGAGATCGGCGATAACGCCCGATGTTGAGCCCGCCAGTCCGAAAAATTCTCGGCGCATGTCATTGTCTATGCCAATCACATCCCAACCGCGCGACGCCAGCACTTTTACACAAGCCGACCCGATCAGGCCCCCGGAACCAGTAATTAGCGCTTTCACACGGTCGCTCCCTTTTTCCTTCGCGACTTTGCGGAACGGGTATCTTAGCAATTGCCGTCGGATTTTGGAACCATGTTAACGCGCAACCGTCTGCCGTTTCCCTTCGATGCTGCCAGTCCGCCCTCTCAAGGTCCGGGATAAACTGCTTGAACCCGGCACGAGGGGAGGCGCGCTACCTCCTCCTCGATTCATCCGGGCTCGGAATTGATCACGTTTTCCTGTCACTTTTACCCCCCCCCAAAAAAAATTTCGCCAAATTCGCTGGATTCAGGATGGAGAAAGCGTGGTACCATGAACACCCTAAATGCAAAGTAGGGAATTCCCATTCGGTAGCCCAGCACCGGAAATGAACACCTACTAAATTCTTAAGGAGAAATCGTGATTCGAAAACTAAGCGTATATTTGCTCGCGGTCGTCGCGCTGGTATCGGGTGCGGCTATCGTTTCCCAGGCTCAACCGCAGTCTCTGCTGACGCGTCACGTACGTGAAGTGACGCTCAATGGGCAGGCGCCGTCCGTTGGCCAGCTCCCCGCAACACAGTCCATGCAGATCGACATCGTCCTGTCGCTGCGCGATCAGACTGGTTTGGAGGGTTTCCTGCAAGCTGTTTACAATCCCTCAAGCCCCCTCTACCGGCATTTTGTTACACCGCAAGAGTTTATCGAGCGGTTTGGCGCCACCCAGCAGGATTATGATGCCGTAATTCATTTCGCCACTGCGAACGGTTTTACAGTGGTTGGCGGAAGCCATGAGGGCTCGGACGTGCAGCTCAAAGGCTCGGTAAAGGCCATTGAGTCGGCGCTTCATGTGACTTTGGGTCTCTATCACGACCCCATCGGAAACCGCAACTTCTATGCTCCGGATCGGGAACCCACGGTGGACCTGCCTTTCCAGTTGTGGCACATTTCTGGTTTGGATAACTATTCGGTTCCGCAGCCTATGATGAGGAAGAACCCGGGCGTGCATTCCAATGCCACCACCGGTTCCTGTCCTGAACTTTCCTTCTGCGGCAGCGACATGCGGGCGGCCTATTATGGCGGCACTGCTCTCACCGGCGCGGGGCAGACACTCGGATTGCTTGAGTACGCCGGATTTGATATCACCGATACAGACACCTACTATACCAATGCTCACCAGACTCTCAACGTTCCTATCGTCGGCGTTTCCACGGATGGCACCCCCATCCTGTGCAAAGAACCGTCATGCGACGATACCGAACAGAGCCTCGACATTACCCAGGCGTGCGGCATGGCCCCGAATCTCACGTCACTTTATGTGTTCGTGGGATCCTCCGATACCGCAATTCTAAGTAGCATGGCCACCCATAATCCGCTGGATGCGCAATTGAGCTCCTCGTGGACCTGGACCCCTGCCGATCCCAACCAGGATGATCCTTATTTCCAGCAGTATGCGGCGCAAGGGCAGAACTATTTTCAAGCGGCTGGTGACAGTGGCAAATGGAAATCTTCCCCTTGGCCGGCCGATGCTGATTATGTCACTACCGTCGGCGGCACGGACTTAACGACCAGCAGCGCTGGCGGGCCCTGGAGCTCTGAAATCACATGGGTTGACGGCGGCGGCGGGTTTTACATTCCCGACGGCATTCTGATTCCCGCTTGGCAGCAAACTCCTGGCGTGATTACCTCGGCCAATGAAGGCTCCACTGTTTACCGGAACGGCCCGGACGTCTCGGCAAACTCGAATTTTACCTTTTACGTGTGTGCTGACCAAACTGCCTGCTCCGCTAACGAATATGGCGGGACCAGTTTTGCGGCGCCCATGTGGGCTGGGTACATGGCTCTCGTCAATCAACAGGGCGCCATTAACGGCAATCCGCCGCTCGGTTTCGTCAATCCGGCAATTTATACGATTGGCCTAGGCACCGGTTATGCCGCTGCCTTCCACGACATCACCATTGGCAGCAACGGCTTTCCCGCGGTAACTGGCTACGATTTAGCTACCGGCTGGGGCAGTCCCAATACCGACGGCCTGATCAATGCGCTTACTGGAGCGCCGTCCGCTTCTTTCACGCTTACCGCGTCTCCCAACACGATCACTGTGGCCCAGGGTTCCTCCGGCACCACCATGATTATCTCGGCGGTGCAGAACGGCTTTAACGCCGCGGTAACCTTGTCGTCAAACCTTAAAGCGGGAATAACCTTCAGTCCAAATCCCCTGCCGGCTCCTGGCTCGGGGACTTCAACCATGACGGTAAAGGTGGGTAAGAGTGTTAAAACTGGAACTCATATCATTACCGTAACCGGCGTGGGCGGAGGGGTTACACAAATGACTACAGTGACTCTTACCGTTACGAAATAGTTAGAGTGAAATAGTTAAGGAATCACCTCGATACACTTGACCAAGGAAAGGCCCGGATCATCTGATCCGGGCCTTTCTTGCTTCCGCGGCATATTCATCATTTTGGTGTTAAAAATCTTCCTTCGCTTACACCACCTGCGGGATAACTCTCGGAGGCTGCCATTACAAGGCTGCCGGTTAGCACTTCACGGAGGGGCGCGAAGGTTGGCAAGAAGCAAGCATGGCGGCATCGGGTTTCGACCCTCCGTGGCGGCTAGTTACTCCGCGGGGGCGAAAATCATTGCTTATGGGGACGGAATAGTAGATCGAACCAAGGTTTCCATGTCTTGCCGCCGTCAACGGACGTGACAGCGGTCTCGCGAATACCTTTCTCCGTTGGCTTCCATGTGCCGCGAATTTGTTCGTTTTGGCCGTTGGCTTTGCGCCGCGAGCCGACGAGCACCATCGAACCCCGATCGATACCGCCGCGGAGCAATAGAAATTCGCCTCGGTTTGTCACCCAACTCTCGCGCCAGACTTTTTCCACGGCATCGTAGATATTGAAGCTCTGGCCTTTGTGTCCATTGGTATCCTGATAGTCTTCCCGCAAGACGCACTCATCAAGTATGGGATCAACCCGGACGCGCGCCACCGGCTTGGCTGAGTTATCAACGTCAAACACATCCCAATCGCCAATCCAGAAATCAAATTGCCGGTATGCGGCAAAGGTGCATGAATGACTATTGAAGGGTTTGTTCTGGGGCTTGGCATGGACGAGCGAAGCCGGCATACGGGTTAGAAGAAGACCCAGCAAGAGAGCTCCGGTCTTCAGGCAATTAGTCTCCGCAGTCATAACGCGCCTCCGTTTTTCGAAAAAGTCCCTGGTAAATAGAAAAAAGAGGGCGAGCAGTCCTCCCGCCCCCTCCTACTAGGTATAGAATAAAGCTCATTAGTTTAGGTGGCCAACGTGATTTGGCCGAAAACTAACGCGAATTCCGCCTATTGGCCGGAAAGGCCAGAAACGCTGGAGATTTCCCAGTCACTGAATCGGAGGCTCCGCCAACAATCTCTCCCGAATCATTGATATCGTTGGCGTAGACCAAGGTAAGTGAGCCGGATTGGACGAGTGTGTTGAGACTCGCAATCACTCCGTCGTGCCAAACAACCGCGGTGCTCCCATTTGGACCAATGGATTGGCCGACAATCAGTCCTTGATTACTGATGCTCCAGGCGATGCTAAGAGAGTCGCCCGGCAGCGTTCCGAGGTCATGGATTCCACTACTTCTATTCCAATAAAAGGCGTGGTAGTTAGGGTCGGCGGCGGAATCTCCTGGTAAATCGGAAAAGCCCACCACCTCGTTCTGATTATTGATCGAGGTGGGCGTATTCCAAAAGCCTCCTCCCAGGTTTCCAATGTTTATGGGCGTGCCATTTTGCCAGAGGGCCATATGAGCCGCGGTTGCCCCGCCGATTGCATTAGCGCATATCCCAGAAATGCCAACCACCAGATTGTTATCGTTGATAGCTGTCGCGGCGCCATCCAAGTCGCCCGCAAGTGGTGGCAGTTCCTTGATCTGGCCCAGTTTCGTGCCATATTCCACGGCCTCAAATTGCAGGACCTGTGGCGCAATGCACGTCGAGTCATGAACGGTATTCTCTGCCCAGCCAACTGCATAACCCTGGTTGTTAATGCCAGTGGCAACGCCGTTGTCTCCGCCCAGAGTTGGCAGCGCGGACATTGCACCTTTCTCCCATCGAAAGCCCTGGCAGGTATGTCCGCTGGAAGTGGGGAAAAATGCTTCGGCGCAACTCCAAATTTCACCGAGGGGGTCAACTATTGAGGTATCGGACACACCGACTATCAGTCCCTGATTGTTCTTGACGGCGGGCCAGGGGATAGAACTGCTAGGGCCGCCCAGCGTTCCCAAGTCCATCTTCCGACCGTGAATCCAGAGGGCCGCATGTTCGATTGTGTCACCGGGCAAATTGGCGCCGCCCATTGCCCAACCGAGATTGTTGATAGCGTTGGCGGCGCTCGCAGTTCCGCCTTCGGTGCCCAGGTTAACAACCACGTAACTAGGCTGGCTTTGATCGCCTTGATGGCTTTTTGCCGCGAGCCAGAGCGGCATCACAGCCACGATGGACAAGGTAAGCGCAATTCTACTTATTGAGGATTTGAATTTCATAACAACTCCTTGGGGATTTTAGGTGGTGCATGTCCTGATATGTGTTTCGCGCCACTCATGTGCTAATAATAAACTGGGCGCTATGGAGACGTTGGACGTTTGCGGATGTCACTCTCTGTAAAATAGACGTTTTCGGACGTCGCTGCCTATGGCGGCTTAGCGCGAGGAGCTAAGTCCGAAAACGTCCAGCGGCACCGAGTAAACTATGATGTAGTTGAAAGATATGACTCTGGATTGGCAGGTCTGCTCGCGCGCCAGGCTTTCACGCGATGCCCGCTTCGACGGCAAGTTTTTTATCGGCGTCCTCACCAGCAAGGTTTATTGCCGTTCGATCTGTCCGGCGCCCACGGCGAAAGAAAAAAACGTTCGTTACTACCCGACTGCGGCAGCGGCGGCGGAAGCGGGATTTCGTCCTTGCCTGCGCTGTCGCCCTGAATGCTCGCCCGGGACCCCAGCCTGGTTGGGCACTCCAAGTACGGTTTCGCGCGCACTTCGCCTGATTGGTGAAGGCGATCTGCAAGCGGGGGGAATGGAAGCGCTGGCCGACAGGCTGGGAATCGGTGCACGTCACCTTCGGCGGCTGTTCATACGCCATTTGGGAGCCACGCCGGGCGCGGTGATACACACGTACCGTCTCAACTTCGCCAAGAAACTGATCGACGAAACGACTCTGCCCATGGGCCAGATTGCCCTGGCCGCGAATTTTGGCTGTGTCCGGCGATTTAATGCCGGGATCCGTGAGGGTTATCATCGGACGCCGACGCAATTGCGGCGTTTATCGCGATACGCGGGGTTTAATGCGGAAAACCAATACTTGTTTCGTCTTCGATTTCGTCCACCGTATTATTGGCCGGGAATACTGGCGTTTCTGGCGGCGCGGGCGACTCCTGGGGTGGAAGTAGTGGATGGAGGCGCCTATCGCCGCTCCATTTCCCTGAACGGACACCACGGTTATGTTCAGGTTTCGCTCGACGAAAGCAGTGACGCGTTAGCTGTTCGCCTCCACTTTAGTGAGCCGCGCTCGCTGCTTTCCATCATTGAACGACTGCGGGCGATGTTCGATCTAAATGCGGATTGGGCGGCAATTGTCCCAACATTAAGATTGGATCCGATGTTAGCCGCGGACGTGAAGGCGGCCCCGGGAATCCGAGTACCTGGCTGCTGGAGCGGATTCGAATTGGCCACGCGCGCGATTCTAGGCCAGCACATTAGCGTCAAGGCAGCCACCGCGCTTGCCGGCCGAATTGCGGCGACGTTTGGCCAGCCAAACTCTCTTGGTAACGGCAATGGTCTTACCCACCTGTTTCCAACGGCCCAGCGGCTTGCAGAGGCGAATCTCGCCGGCATAGGTCTGCCACGGGCTCGTGCCGAAAGCATTCGCGCACTTGCAATTGCTGTTTGCAATGGCAAGGTCAAGTTCGATGGGATGATTGATTCAGAGGCGTTCCTCGCCCAGCTGTCGGAAATTTCCGGCATTGGAAAATGGACGGTGCAATACATCGCGATGCGGACTCTCGGCGAGCCCGACGCTTTTCCATTTGGTGATGTCGGTCTTCTCCGATCCACTGCCTTGAAAAATGCCTCTCAGCTCGAGGAGCGTGCTGAAGCATGGCGACCATGGCGCGCGTATGCGGCTATGTACCTGTGGAGTAGAATCAGGCGGCGCGAAGTTCCGCCCCGTAAGCCCATTTCGGACGAAGCCCCGAAAGCCGCGATGGCAAGGGTCCTGTCTCGCCAGGACGCGTCAGTTGTTTTCTGAGTCAGAGGCCAGCGCAACTAAATCCCGCAGCCTGATGCTTCCGCTTTGCTGTTTTTTTAGAAGTGGCTAAACAGGCCAATCAAGATGATGAATGGGATCGGCACACCCAGCAATAAGAGCAGGATTGAACGCATCATAACCCTCCTTGGCTGACAACGCTTTCATTAAACAACAACTACACGATCGCGCTGCTTACCGCCAAGTGTTGCGGCAAAGCTGGCGCAAAACGCCCCGATCAGGAACGCGAGGAACGCCCAGTACAAAGTGTGTGCGAGCGCCTTGCGGGCCGTATCGGCAGCCTGTTGAGCTTGACCAAATACATCGGACACACGCTTATCAGCATCCGATTCGGAAATCCCCGTCTTTGCGGCGATGGCTTGGCCAAGGTAGGTTTGATCCGCGGACGGAATGCTCCCGCGTCGCAGTGCGTTGGCTAGGATGGGCCCAAACTCGTGGTGTATCGTACCAAGGTCTTGCTCAGATGTGGGGGCACCCGCCGCCGGAGAAGCCGATCTTAACAGCATATCCACAAAATAATCATTGGGATCCAGTGAGCTGTTTGCTGAAACAGCGGAATTATCGTGTGGAGAGCCGTGTACCATTGAGGTTATGGCCATTGGGAGGAAGGCAGCCGTTATTACAAGGCTGACAGCCCAAACAAGAAATCCGTGCGCAGTATCGCGGAAGTACACTTCGTGCGTGTGAACGTTGACCCATTTTGTGCGCAACCGGCCCGCCATATATCCCCCCACGGATGAGGCCACAAATTGCACCAGAATAAAGCAGAGGATGGCGCCCGCTCCTATGGCTGAGGCCGATGCGCCTGCGTTCCCCCATGGGGAAATTGCTGAAAAGCCGATCCCAGCGCTCAAGGCGAAAAGTATGAGCGAAAGCGCGGCGGCTACAAACGCCCCCGCAATTACAGCGGCCCAGGACACCCCGGAGGTGTAGGATTCGTTTTTCCCTTCATGATCGGCCTGCCACGTCTGATCGCGAGCAATAGGTGCCATACGAACTTCCTCCTGGGTCTAATTGGCGTGGTTGCGCATGATGCATTTCCCCGCCGATTGCGAATGATACGCCCTTCTATAAACAATATACTGAGCCCATGTGCTATACGTAGAACCAAGTAGAAATCGAGAATCACACTTGTAGTCAGTTGGAAATTAAATGCCCGCGATCGGGCGCGGAGTGTTAGGGAGACTCTGAATAAGTCCTCTGGGTATTTACCGATAATAAGGATAGAGTGTGTGGAGATCAGGGAGGACAGACAGAAGATGAGACAGCAGACCTTGGCGGTGGCGAACGGATTTGAGCGTTATGGCAAGAAGACGCGGCGGGCGTTGTTTCTGGAGGAGATGGAACAAGTGGTGCCGTGGGCCGAACTGTGTGCGCTAATCGAGCCGGTGTATGCCAAGGCAGGGAATGGGCGGCCTCCGGTGGGGGCGGAGCGGATGCTGCGGATCTATTTTTTACAGCAGTGGTTCAACCTGTCGGATCCTGGAGTGGAAGAAGCGCTGTACGATTCGGTGGGGATGCGGCAATTTGTGGGCATTGATCTGGGGCGGGAGCCGGTGCCGGACGAGACCACGGTGTGCAAGTTCCGCCATCTGCTGGAGGGGCATGGATTGGGGGAGCGGCTGTTCGAGTTGGTAGGGGAATATTTGCAGCAGAAGGGACTGCGCCTCAGCAGGGGAACGATTGTGGATGCCACGATTATCAACGCCCCGAGTTCGACTAAAAATGCCCGCCGGGAGAGGGATCCGGAGATGCATCAGACGCGCAAGGGCAAGCAGTGGTACTTCGGAATGAAGGCGCACGTGGGAGTGGACAGCCAGAGCAAGCTGATTCACTCGGTGGTGGCGACGGCGGCGAATGTGGCCGATTCCACGATGCTTCCGCACCTGCTGCACGGCGAGGAGAGGCGGGTGTGGGGGGATCAGGCCTATCGCGGGCAGAGGGCGGTGCTGCGGAAACACGCGCCGCAGGCCCAGGACTTTACCCACCAGCGCTATCGCTACCAGGATGGCATCGACGAAACCGAACGGGCCAGGAACCGCACCAAGAGCAGAGTGCGGTCGAAGGTGGAACATGTGTTTGGGGTGATGAAGCTGAAGTTTGGGTTCGTCAAGGTGCGCTAT
>PKXT01000013.1 GCA_003133505.1 Acidobacteriota bacterium | reverse complement strand
TGTTCTCGTTCAGAATGATTGGTGACACTGGGAGTAGAGTGTCACGATGCAAATTCGATGGGGTGGGAGTTGAGCCGCGACGCTCAGCTTGGTCTTCAATGGATGACTCATTATCTCACTCACGGTCGGAACGCGGCCTTTACTTGCCGGCATTTGGGCATCAGCGGGCAGACCTTTTACCGCTGGCGGCGGCGCTACGACCCTCACAATCTGGCCACTCGGGAGGCTGGTTCGCACCGTCCTGGCCGGTTCCGCCGGCCCACTTGGTCGCTCCGGCAGGCCGCCGCCGTGCTGGCCCTGCGCCGCCAGTATCCCCGCTGGGGCAAAGACAAATTGCGCCGGTTACTGGAAAAACAGGACCTGTCGCTTTCCACTTCCATGGTCGGACGTATCCTTGCCGATCTGCGCCGTCAGCGCGTGTTGGTCGAGCCGCCCCGGCCCGCGGTGCTCAAACACCAGCGCCGCAAACTTCGCCTGCGCCCCTGGGCCACCCGCAAGCCCCGCTTTTGGCGGGTGCGCCAGCCTGGCGATCTGGTCGGACTGGATACCAAACAACTGCATCCCGCGCCGGGAATTTCGCTTCATCATTTTTCAGCCCGGGATGTGGTTTCCCGCTGGGAGGTGATCGAAGTCCATCCCCGCACTATGGCCCAGACCGCCGCTCACTTCCTCGAGGCCTGGCTGGCTCGCATGCCTTTCTCCATCCGCGCTCTGCAGGTGGACGGAGGCAGCGAATTCGCCGCCCAGTTCGAGCAGGCCTGCCAGCGGCGCCAGATCCCCCTGTTTGTGCTGCCTCCCCGCTCACCCAAACTCAACGGCCACGTCGAACGCGCTCACCGCACCCACAACGAGGAATTTTACGAGGTCACTCCGGACCGCTGGTCGCTGCCCCAACTCAGCCGTCAGTTGCTCGCCTGGGAGCACACGTACAACACCATCCGTCCTCATCAGGCCCTCGGCTACGCCACTCCCGCCGAGTTCCTTCAGCGGTTCAGCAATCCCAAACTTAAAATTCAAAAGTGTCACTAATCATGTGGACGAATACAGTCCATTGACAGGAGGGCGGGTCGCGGCGATAATGCGTCGTACCAATTCCCCTTAGAGAGGCACGCTACTGACTTTGGCAACGCGCCCGAAATATATTTTTGTGACGGGTGGCGTGGTTTCCTCACTGGGCAAAGGGGTTGCGGCGGCCTCCATTGGATGCTTGCTCGAAAGCCGGGGCCTGCGCGTCACCCTCCAGAAGTGTGATCCCTACCTGAACGTTGATCCTGGCACCATGTCTCCTTACCAGCATGGTGAGGTGTTCGTCACCGATGATGGCGCCGAGACGGATCTCGACCTGGGTCACTATGAGCGTTTCACCTCCGCCCATCTGACCCGCGATCACAACTGGACGACCGGCCGCATCTACGAATCCATCATTACCAAGGAACGGCGCGGCGATTACCTGGGCAAAACCGTGCAGGTGATCCCTCACGTCACTGATGAAATCAAATCCGCCTTCCGCAAAGTGGCCGACGATGTGGACGTGGTAATCGTTGAAATTGGCGGGACCGTAGGCGACATCGAGTCGCTGCCATTCATGGAAGCGATCCGCCAGATGCGCCTGGAATTGGGCGCGGAAAACGCCATTTTCGTTCACCTGACGCTGGTGCCCTATATTGCCTCAGCGGGCGAATTGAAAACCAAGCCGACACAGCACAGCGTAAAGGAACTTCTAAGCATCGGGATTCAGCCCGATTTGCTGTTGTGCCGCAGCGAGCGTCCACTGCCCAAAGATCTGAAGGCGAAAATTGCACTTTTCTGTAACGTCCCTGAAGCCAGCGTGATTTCCGCCACCGACGTGGGGAATATTTATGAAGTGCCCATGTCGCTATCCGGCGATGGATTGGACGAGCAGATTCTGCACCTGCTCCATCTCCAGGCTGGACCACGACGGCTGGAGCGTTGGCGCGAGGCGGTCAATCGGCTGGAGCATCCCGAAGGGGAAGTGCGGATTGGCGTGGTAGGAAAGTACGTCTCGTTGGAAGACGCCTATAAGAGCTTGCGCGAAGCATTGATGCACGGCGGAATGGCCAATGGCCGCCGGACGATCATTGAATGGGTGGAAGCGGAGGAAATTGACTCGCCGGAAACGGCCGCAAGAAAACTGCGCCATGTGGATGGAGTGCTGGTCCCTGGCGGCTTCGGAAAGCGCGGCATTCAGGGAATGATTCACGCGATCACGTACGCGCGAACGGAAAGCGTGCCTTTTTTCGGAATCTGCCTGGGAATGCAGTGCGCCACGATTGAATATGCCCGCAACGTTGCGGGACTGGGACACGCCGACAGCACGGAATTCGACGCCACTGCCGCCCAACGGGTTATTTACAAATTGCGTGAATTGCTGGGTGTGGACGAAATGGGCGGCACCATGCGGCTGGGCGCGTGGCCCTGCGTGTTGGAAGCAGGATCTTTCGCGGAGCAGGCCTATGGTGCGAGCGAAATATCGGAGCGGCACCGGCACCGGTATGAATTTAACCGCGAATATGAAGAGGCGCTGATCAGGGCGGGCTTGCGAATTTCAGGCAAGACGCCGGATGGAATGTACATTGAAATTGTGGAAGTGCCTGAGCATCCTTGGTTCCTCGGCTGCCAGTTCCATCCCGAGTTCAAGTCAAAGCCGCTTGAGCCGCATCCTTTGTTCAAGACTTTCGTGGGCGCGGCTTACGAGCATGGGTTGAAGCGGCGCGCGGAGAAGGCGGCGGCCGAGGTGGAAATGTTCCATCGGCCTGAGAAAGTGGGACAACGGTAGAAAAACGACTAGTAACGAAGGTAGTTTCTCGGTAATTCTGATTCCAGATAGAACAGGTAGGGGCGGACGCCTCGTCCGCCCAGCGGCGCGAAGCGCCGCTTCACGGCGACGAATGCCTGCGTAGTTTTCGCCGGACCGCCCGGACGAGGCGTCCGGGGCTACGCGGCCAAAGCGGGATAAGAAGTTTCTGTTCATTCTCAGTCTATGAGCATTTCTTTCCAAGTCGAGGGCGTCCGCATTGGCTCGGGCAATTTGTTTCTCATCGCCGGGCCTTGCGTCATTGAGAGCGAGAAGCACGCCTTGTTCATGGCTGAAGTTATCAAGGGCGTGACGCGGGCGTTGAATATTCCATTTATTTTTAAAGCTTCTTACGACAAGGCCAATCGAACTTCGATGCGAAGCTTTCGCGGACCCGGGCTAGTCGAAGGCCTTCGCATTCTTAAGAGAGTTAAAGACGAGGTCCATGTGCCGGTGCTGACTGA
>PKXT01000220.1:2167-11836 GCA_003133505.1 Acidobacteriota bacterium | reverse complement strand
TCGTCGGGGGCCATCATTCCGGCGCGCGCGCCGCCTTCGATAGTCATATTGCACATGGTCATACGGCCGGACATGGAGAGATTGCGAATGGCCTCGCCGGTATATTCGAAAACATAGCCGGTGCCGCCGGCGATGCCGATTTTTCCGATGATGGCGAGAATGATGTCCTTGCCGAAAACGCCGAAGGGCAAGCGGCCATTGATGCGAATCTGCATCGTCTTGGACTTGAACTGCTGCAGGCACTGGGTAGCCAGCACGNNGGGCCGATGATGTGGACGATGCCCTGATTATGACTGTGCATGTCAAACAATCGCACGTCCGTTTCAGCGCAATTACGGGTGAGGGCCTCGAACTGACCGGCGGCATCCACGTCCAGCACCGGCAGCAGGCGATTCTTGGTGGAGACGGAATGGTCCATCACCGCAAAGGTGAGGTCGGGGCGGCGGACTTTACGTCCGGATTCTTTCAATCCGGAGAAGGCCTGGGGCGAGGTGCCTTCGTGGATCAGATGGCGGTCAATGTAGATGAGCGCGGGCTTGCCGGGCTCTTCGGTGACCAGGTGCGCATTCCAGATTTTTTCGTAGATGGTCTGTGGCGTCATCGTTTACCCGAGGGGTTTTGCACCAAAACAGCACCTTTTGAGACCTGTGTTTTTGTAGCGATTAGGAAATTTAAAGTGCTTGATAATAAGACGGTTAGTGGGGATATGAGTGTCAGCTATGTAGCGATTAGAATTGGCCGTTTTCAGGGTGCGATTCAGCAACAAATCGGGAGAAAAAAAGAAGCGGGGAATTGCCTGAAGTATATGTTTGATCTGCCGATTTGGCCCGCTTCTCGTGGTCGCGGGGATGAGAGCAGAAAAATCACCATACGCCATCCCCGAATACGGAGACCATTTTATGAATCCCAATTTCGCCTCGTTTGAGCTGCTTGAAAAGAATACGCCGTGTCACACGATTGTCAAATAGGGTCGTCTGTAAGGGTGATGAGTCGGAAGATGGGGGCGTCAAGCTGGATGTACCTGATAAAATGCGGCCCACGGGTCCCCATCCGAAAACTTCTTTTCTAGCGCGATGATCCGAAAAGCCTGCCGTTCGAGGCTGCTGGTTTTCCCGCTGGCTGTCCGATGTTCAGCAGCACACTGACGGTGTCACCAAGATTTCCACCTCGGTCGGCGGTTATCAGGTCGACCTTGCCGTCATTATTGACGTCGGCGGCTGTTACCGTTTGCGGACCATTGCCGACGAGATAACCGTTATAGTGCTGGAGGTTTCCAGTGCCTTTTCCAAGGAATACGGCCACAGTGCTGTCCGTGCCGGAGGAAGCCACCACATCAGGGATGCCATCGCCGTTGAGATCGGCAATATGCAATCCATAACATCCCGGCGGCGCAGCGAATATTTTTGGAGGGCTAAATTTCCCGCCGCCTTTACCTAGTATGACCACAACGGAGTACGGGACGTTATAAGTGCATCCTGATGCGGGACACTCAATGAAGGCCAAATCGGGATGGCCATCACCATTAAGATCGGCCGTCGCCAGCGCAGTCGGGTACTGTCCAACCGGAACGGTAATTTGCGACGGAAAGGTTCCATCGCCAGCTCCCAAAAGGATCGAAATTGACCCACTTCCTGTATTCGTAACAGCCAAGTCGAGATTGCCATCGCCATTGAAATCCGCAGTGACAATTGATTGCGAACTGAAGCCAACGGCATACTCCTTCTGACCCTGGAACGTACCGTCGCCATTGCCGATCAAGATAGAAACGGTTGCATCTTGTCCAGTGCAGTCTGTGTCGCCACACTCGTTCACGACAGCGAGATCGAGGTTGCCATCATTATTGAAATCGCCTATGGCCAGGGAAGTTGCTCCAAACTCCACCGGATATGATGTCGCAGGCTGAAACGTTCCATCTCCATTGCCAAGAAGAATAAAAACCGACTCAGGGCCCTGGCAATACTGAATCGTGCAGGCGATCACCGCGAGATCCGGCTTCCCGTCATGATTAAAGTCTCCCGATCTCAAAAAATACGGATCATATCCAACGGGGTACTCGATGGCGGGCTTGAATGCTCCGCTGCCATCACCGAGGAGCACACTGACCGCATTGTCGTACTGAACAGCTACTACCAAATCCACATTTCCATCCCCGTTGAAATCCTTGGCAACGATGGATAGCGGGGCGGTCCCGGCCACATAGTCGGCGCGGGCCTGAAAACCCCCAGCGGCATCGGCGAGCAATATTGAAACCGAGGAGTGACCGTTTGTGGCGATAATGTCGTCAAGGCCGTCGCCATTGAAATCAGCCACAGCCACGGAAGTGGTGTCCTCAGCGGTCCCATAGTCTATGCGTGGACGGAAGGTGCCGTCACCATTGCCGAGAAGAACACTTACCGTCAGGCCGTCGTAGTTGCCAACCACAAGGTCAGGCTTGCCGTCTCCATTAAAGTCGCCGACCGCTACGGATGTCGAGAAGAAGCCCGTCGGGTAATCCACATGGGATTGAAATGTGCCGTCTCCATTGCCAAGTAGTACCGACACTAATCCCAGGGTGTCATTGCTGCAATTTTGGACATCGCATTCATCCGCCGTAATCAGATCAAAATTGCCGTCGCCGTTCAGGTCTGCGGTTGCGATGCCGGAGACTGCCGGGCCGGTCGGATAGTACACGGGGGATGCAAAATTACCGTGTCCGGTCCCCAGGAAAATGGCCACGACAGGTCCTTGGGCTGCATATGTGGTTTCCGCCAGGTCAGGTTTTCCGTCGTGATTGAAGTCGCCCACCGCAATGCCATAGCCCGTGCTGTCGTTCAGACGCACCGCCGTTTTGAAAGTTCCGTCGCCTCTGCCAAACAGAATGCTGGTTCCACGAGCGGACTCGCAACAATCCACGGTGGCGATATCCAGGTAACCATCGCCGTTCAAATCCGCGACAATCAAACCGACGGCTGTAATTGATGTGAAATATTCCACACCGCTTTGAAAAGTTCCGTCACCATTGCCCAGGAAAACCGCAACCCCGTGGTCCTCTTGTGTCAAAACTGCCAAGTCCTGTTTTCCATCGCCATTGAAATCGCCGGCCGCGATTCCGTATTGGTGATTCTCTGTCATGTAATGGAAAGAATGCTGGAATGTGCCGTCGCCATTTCCCAGGTAAACGTCAACAGCTCCCTGGCCGTTATTACCGGCGACTGCAAAATCAGGTTTCCCGTCGTTGTTGAAATCGCCCACTGCCACGGAGAACGGGCTCCCGGGCACGGAAATTTTCCCAGCCTCCAGGAACAGCGATTTCGATGATGCGTCCGGCCTCGGAACGCTCGGAAAACCGGGCAGTCCCATTGGATCGAGGGCAGTCGGCAGGAGTGCAGCCGATGCGACGGGGCTCGGCATCCGACTCTGACCAGGAGCAATTGCGGTGAGAATACCGGTGCCGAGAAGAATCAACGCTGCGACAGATGTCCTAATCCGGGCACTTTGCATAAGGGAGCTCCTGTTGCAGTTCACCAACATAATAGAGCAGGCCAATTGGAAAATACTAGCCGCTTGGCTTAATGCAGCGAGATGTTGCGCTAGGATTCAAAACTTCGTCGTCGGCGCCACCAACAGCGCCACGGCTTGGGACGCAGAGCGCAGTTGGACAAAGCGTACAATGGACCAAGCCAGATAAGCGGAACGGGCGAAGGAGAGAAGGCAGAGATGGCGAGAGAATGGCGGGAGGAGTTCAGCGTTACCAGTAAGGAGTTGATAGGGAAGATCAAGGAGTTGATTCACGAGGGGAATGCGACCAAGATCATCATTAAGACGGAAAGCGGGCACACGATTATTGAGGTGCCGCTGACGATTGGGGCGGTGGCGGCGATATTGGCGCCGGTGCTGGCGGCGGTAGGAGCGGTGGCCGCGCTGGTGACGAGATGCACGGTCGTGGTGGTGCGGGAAAAAGAAGAACCGCGTGGTTCATAGGGACGTGGTGTTATAGAGAAGTGGTATCTAGGGAACCGAATGTCTCCGTTGTGCCAAATAATGAAGAGAGATTCCTCGCTGAGCTCGGAATGAGGGAGAGCGGGTAACGCATGGCCAGAATGGCAACTCCGTAGCGACGGCTCTCACGCCATGGTGCGGCGTAGGCCAGGCCGTTCCAATCGCGCGTCACACATACGCGCCATGCGCAATTCGCAAGCTGTCAGAGAGATTTTTCGCCACGCTTGAAATGACGACGAATTACGCGGTGAGAACAGTGCATTCGGGCGCCTCCGGTGTAAGTAAGTGCTGACCTTCCGGCCGAAAGGCGGGCTTGAGAGAAAATGTTTGTTGGGCGTACCTAATGGTATAGTGACGATAGGCGTGGCGGGGAAGCGCGGGAGCGGGCGATGGGCGTGGAATTTAAGGAACTGTACGACTGGGTGCGGCGGCGAAAAGTATTTGCATCGCTGCTTGTCGCGATTACGCTGAGCGCGGGAATCATGATTGGCACGCTGGTTTCTGGACGCGTGCAAGCAACTCACGGCGAAGGCGGCACGGGCGCGGCACTGCTGGCCATTCCCGATCCCGTTCAGCTTTCAGGAACGTTTTCCGGCATCACCACCAAGCTGGAGCCAGCGGTTGTAAATATTTCCACCACACAAGTGATGGAGAAAAAAAGCCCGCACAAGCGCGGCGGACCCAACAGTGTGGATCCCTTTGGCGACCTCTTCCACCACTTTCTCCAATCACCTGACGACAATGATAATGGCGGCGATGAAGATGATGATGCGGAGCGCAGCCTGGGTTCCGGCGTGCTGGTGGATCCCAAGGGCTACATTCTCACCAACAATCATGTGATTGATCAGGCCACCAAGATTCAAGTAACGCTGGATGGCGATTCGAATACTTACACGGCGAAGCTGATTGGCACCGACAAGGAAACCGATCTGGCGGTCATACAAATTGAAGCGGGGCAAAAACTTCCCATTGCGCGGTTGGGAAATTCGGAAGCGGTGCAGGTGGGCGATTGGGTGCTGGCATTCGGCAGCCCGTTTGGTCTGAACGCGACGGTGACGGCGGGAATCGTCAGCGCGAAAAACCGCAACAATATCGGACAACAATTTCAACAGTTCATTCAGACGGACGCGGCGATCAATCCGGGAAATTCCGGCGGGCCGCTGGTGAACATGGCAGGGGAAGTAATTGGTATCAACACGGCGATTTATACGGGCAGCAGGGGATTTGAGGGTGTGGGCTTCGCGCTCCCATCGAATACGGCGATTTCCGTTTACAACCAACTGGTGACTAATGGAAAGGTTACGCGCGGTTCCATCGGCATCACGTTCCAGGAAGAACACGGCAACAATTCCATCATGCTGAAAGAGCTGGGCGCGCCGTATGGAATTGAAGTGGAGGCGGTGCAAGCGGGAAGCCCCGCGGAAAAAGCGGGGATTCGTCCGGCGGATGTAATCTCCAACGTAAATGGAAAGCCAATTCATACGGGAAGCGATTTGGTGGATCCCGTGGCGCAGACAGCGATTGGGCAGAAAGTTCATCTGCGTTATTACCGGAACGGCAAAGCTGCCGACGTGGATGTGATGGTGGCGGACCGCACGAAATTATTCGGGAAGCAGATTGGTGAAGATCAGGATCAGGCCAATCCCTCCGGGGAAGCGGCGCCCGCGCATTTCGGTCTGCATACGGAGGAAATGACTTCGGAAATTGCGCGGAAGATCGGAATGTCGGCTTCGGTGGCGGGAGTAATCGTCACGGACGTGGAGCCGGCGAGCTTCGGCGAGGATATCGGCTTTCTGCGCGGGGACGTGATTACAGAAGTGAACCACGTGGCCGTAACCGATTCGACCAGCTATAAAAAAGAAATTGCTAAACTAAAGCCCGGACAAGATGTACTATTTCGTGTAGCGCGGCGTTCGGATGCGGACCAGGTGCTGGCAGTTTACCTGGCAGGGGAAGCGCCGGCAGGGCAGTAGAACTCAACGGCAGATTTAGCGGGGGGGGAATTTTGAATCGCAAAACCGGATTGAGCGCGGGGATTTTTGTTCTGTTACTAATGGTGGCGGGGTTGGCTACGCCCGCTCCAGCGGCATTGCGCAGTGTGCGGCGCCCTGTGCACTCGCGGGGCTACACGAGTGCGCACGTCAGGCATATCTCCTATGGCGGAACGACGTCACACCATTACTCATTGCAGCATGGAGCGAGGAAGTGGCGCTCCGATGCCTTCCAGCAAACTCCGATGCCTGATCGCGTTGCGGAAATTCAGACCGCGCTGGCGCAGCAGGGCGATTATCAGGGTGAGCCGAGCGGAAAATGGGATGGCGCAATGTCTGACGCGCTGCGGAGTTATCAGGAGAGGAGTGGCCTGACCGTCACGGGAAAGCTTGACGCGGCGAGCTTGCAACATCTCGGTCTGGGCTCGGATGTCGCGGGGCTGAATCCCCCAAAAACAGTGCTGCCGCCGGTTAGTAACGCGCCCTCCGCGGGTGTGATAAAGCCCGCTATTGCGAATTTTACCGAACCGTTGAGCAATTAAAGCGAGCATTACCGGAAGAATCCTCCGGCTGGAGTGAACTTCTATGTCCGCCGCACTGGCCAGCCACAAGAAAGTCAAAGATTGATGTTCCAGGGATTACCCTTATAATTTATGGTTGCCGATAGGCGTGTCAGCCGAATTAGTGTGTCTGCATGATCTGCGAGGAGAATAGATGTTTACAGCGGTAATGCCGAAATTGTACAAGAATTTCATCGATGGTGAATGGAAAGAGGCGCGCGGCGGGAAAGCGTTCGAGAATCGGAACCCAGCGAATACCGAAGAAATGGTGGGAATGTTTCCCACCTCTGGGGAAGATGATGTGAATGACGCGGTGGAGGCGGCGAAGGCTGCATATCCAGCGTGGCGGCTGATGCCCGCGCCCAAGAGGGCGGAAATTCTGTATCGCGCGGCGGAAACCATGGTGACGCGCAAGGAAGAGCTAGCCCGGGACATGACACGGGAGATGGGCAAGGTTCTCGCTGAAACGCGTGGCGACGTGCAGGAAGCGATTGATATGACGTATTACATGGCAGGCGAAGGTCGGCGGCTATTTGGACAAACGTCGCCTTCGGAAATGCCTGACAAGTTTGCAATGTCGGTGCGTTCGCCGATTGGAGTGGCGGCTCTGGTTACTCCGTGGAACTTTCCCATGGCGATCCCGTCGTGGAAGATGATGCCGGCGCTGGTGTGCGGAAACACGGTGGTGATCAAGCCAGCGGAGGACACTCCGCTATCCACATATCACCTGGTGCAGATTTTGACGGAAGCGGGGCTGCCCCGCGGCGTGGTCAACGTTGTAAACGGGGACGGGCCGGGAGCGGGATCTTCGTTGATCCACCATCGCGACGTGCACATGGTGAGTTTCACCGGTTCCACGGATGTGGGACGAATCGTCAGCTCGGCCTGCGCACCGACATTTAAGAAATGCCATCTGGAAATGGGCGGAAAGAACATAATCCTGGTAATGGACGATGCAAACCTGGACTTGGCGGTGGAAGGCGCGGTGTGGGGCGGATTCGGCACTTCCGGGCAGCGCTGCACCGCGGCGAGCCGGATCGCGGTGCATAAGTCAGTCTACGGGGAATTTGTGGACCGCCTGGTGGAGCGTGTAAGGGCGCTCAAGGTCGGAAACGGACTGGATCCCGAAACGCAGATGGGACCGTGCATCAATGAGCANNCGTTAAAAACAGTGATGAAGTACGTGGACGTGGGGCTTAATGAAGGCGCCAAGCTGGCGTGCGGAGGGCATCGCCTGGAGACTGGCGCGCATGGCAAGGGCTGGTTTCATGAGCCGACCATATTCACTGATTGCCAGCCGCGAATGCGGATTGTGCAAGAGGAGATTTTCGGGCCAGTGGTGGCGGTGATGGCGGTGGACGGCCTGGAGCAGGGAATTTCCGTGGCCAATGATGTGAAGTACGGACTCTCGGCGGCGATTTACACGCGCAACGTGAACAATGCATTTCGCGCGATGCGCGATCTGGAGACGGGAATCGTTTACGTGAACGCGCCTACGATTGGCGCTGAGACGCATTTGCCATTCGGTGGAATTAAAAATACCGGAAACGGGCACAGAGAAGCGAGCGTTGCGGCGCTGGACTTCTATTCCGAGTGGAAGACCTTATACGTTGATTATTCAGACCGCTTGCAGCGCGCGCAGATTGATAATGCGTAATGCGTTTTGACGATAATTAGAACGACTATCAGAATCACAGATATCGCGGGGCAATACAAATAGGGGGGAAGGAAATGAAATTTCGCAAAGCAATGTGGATGTGCGGACTGGCGGTGACGCTGGCCATTGTGGGAGCGATGACCGGCGGGAGGGCGAGTGCGCAACGGTCATCATCACAGGACGCCGCCGTACTACGAATGTCTCCCATGTCGAGTGCAGTGGCGAACGGCAGCGGCGCTGGAGAGTGCGGGGACTTTTCGGCAATACCCGACGAAGGCGGCCACGGCCTGAATCTGGCCGATCTGGATACCACGGCAAAGCCGTGCCAGGATTTTTTCCAGTTCGCGGATGGCGGCTGGATTAAAAACAATCCCATCCCGCCGGCCTATCCGCGCTGGGGCACGTTCAACGTGCTGCGGAATCACAACCAGGACGTACTGCGCCAGATATTGGAAGACGATGCCAAGGCCAATGCCGCTCGCGGTTCCAACGTCCAAAAGGTGGGCGACCTATACGCCGTTTGCATGAATACCGCGGAAATTGAAAAGCAGGGAATCGGGCCTTTAAAGGAAGATTTTGCCCAGATTGCCTCGATCGGGAATTTGAAGGACGTGGAGACTGAAACCGCGCGGCTCCAAAAGGCGGGCGTAGACGCCTTGTTCGAATTCGATTCGAGTCAGGATTTCAAGGACAGCACCCAGATGATCGGGGACGCTTCTCAGGGCGGATTGGGAATGCCTGACCGGGATTACTACACCAAGACCGATGACGCGTCAAAGAAACTGCGCGACCAATATGTGGCCCACGTGGGCCGCATGTTTGTGCTGTTGGGCGACGCGCCGGAGAAGGCCGCGGCGGAAGCGCAAACGGTGATGACCATTGAGACCAAGCTGGCCCAAGCCTCCATGACGCGGGTGGACCGCCGGAATCCGGACAACGTCTATCACCCAATGGACCGTACTCAACTCAGCGGGCTAATGGGGAATTTTTCATGGAACACCTATTTGGATGATGTGGGGGTACCGCACATCACGAAAGTGAACGTGGCACAGCCGGAATTTTTCAAGGCCCTGGATGCAGACCTGGCGGCCACCTCCATGGATGACTGGAAAATNNTCTACCTGCGCTGGCACTTGATTCACAGCACGGCGCCTTATCTTTCCGAAAATTTCGTCAACGAGAATTTCGACTTTTACACCAAGACGCTGACCGGCGCGACGGAGATTTTGCCGCGTTGGAGGCGCTGCGTAAGCACTGTGGATGACCTGCTGGGCGAAGCACTAGGGCAGGAATATGTGAAGGTGGCGTTTCCCCCGGAAGCGAAGGCCCAGGCGCTGGAGATCGTGCATAACCTGATTGCGGCATTGCGCGACGACATAACCACGCTTGACTGGATGGGGCCGGAAACCAGAAAGCAGGCGTTGATGAAACTGGACGTCATCATGCTGAAGATTGGATATCCGGATAAGTGGCGGGATTATTC
>PKXT01000220.1:0-2099 GCA_003133505.1 Acidobacteriota bacterium | reverse complement strand
AACGAGATCGTATTTCCGGCGGGGATTTTGCAGCCGCCGTTTTTCGATCCAAAACGCGATGCCGCGATGAATTACGGCGGAATGGGCGCGGTAATAGGCCACGAGATATCACACGGGTTCGACGACCAGGGCGCAAAATTTGACGCGCAGGGAAATTTGCGGGACTGGTGGACTCCCGAGGACCTGAAGAATTTTCAGGCGCGATCGCAATGCGTGATCAAGCAGTTCGACGGGTATGAGGTAGAGCCTGGACTGCATGAAAACGGGAAGCTGGTGGTGGGCGAAAGCATTGGTGATCTTGGAGGGCTGGCCATCGCGTACAGGGCCCTTCAAAAAGTGCTCGTGCAGCACCCCGAAGGGACGATTGACGGGTTCACGCCGGACCAGCGATTCTTCATTTCCTGGGCCCATGGCTGGGCGGCCAGCGCGCGGCCGGAATATCAGCGGCTGCAGGTCAATACCAATCCGCATCCGCTGGACCGTTTCCGCGCGTTTGGACCGTTGAGCAACATGCCGTCGTTCCAGAAGGCCTTTGGCTGCAAGGAAAGCGACCCCATGGTGAGGGCGGTGGCAGATCGCTGCCAGATCTGGTAAGAGTTCATCACAGCGACTGCTTAGACAACCTCGGGATTATGCTGAGGGAAATGGGTTGTCGCATGAATGTGGGGAGCCGTTGCCGGTATCTAACGGCTGCGGCTCCTGCTTTCTAATTTCCTTCAATTTAGGTCTCCTCCATTCTCAGTTTGGCGCAGCACCTGACCCACTCATTCCGACGGCAGGGCAGTGGCGTGCGTTATCCCGCAGATCCCTAGGCGAACCGATGAGCGCGATCAAACTTCCTCTTTCGCGGGTGGCCATGTTTTTCTTGACAACGATAAGGAGATGGCGGAGACTCGCATGAGGTTTTGGCCCCTTGTACGCGCCGCCCGGAAATCAGGCTAGTGTGGCCGGATGCGCTAGGTCGTTCGTGGCTGGGATGGCCAACTGCTTGAAATAAACTCCAAGGAGAACTAAATTGAAAATGAAGAAGATCTCTATGACAATCAGCACGCTTTCCGCGCTGATTGTTTTAGGAATGGCTGGGATAGCGGGCACAGCCTCCGCTCAGGCGCCACAATCCGGGCAAAAGCCAATGTTCGCCCACCCTGTTCCACATTTTGATGCTACCCTTCCCCCAGCGACAGCGCTGACCACCTGGAACGGAAGTTTTATGTACCAGGGCAAAACGAATAACTTCGTGATGGTGGGAACGGACCCCTCAAGCACAGATACGACCACCACCTTTCCGGTGTTTATCATTCCGGTAAAGATGGTGTTTACGAGCGGAACCAAGAAGAAGGCGTTCGACCCCAGGACTGTGCTACCCAGTGGAAACACGGTAATTCAACAAATCCTCGATTCGCCCATCTTCGAGAGCAGCATTGACTACGTACAAGGCGGAACGGACTTGGGGATGACCCAGTACGAAGACGCTTTTCAGCGCGGCAACTTCTGGACTGATGTCACCACCAACACCAATTATCACGCGGCGTTTGGAACGCCCACGGTATTGCCCTTGTTGACGGTGGACGTTACCAGCGTACAAGGAGCGGTTGGCAGGTCAAGTTTCGGGCCGCCCGAAAACATTGGTATTTTCAGCTTCGGCGACTTCGAATCACTGGCCCCCGGATGGATCGCGCAGTATCCGTCCATAACGCCGAACTCATTTCCGATCTTCGTCACCTACAATGTTTACCTGTCGGAAACGAACAACTTTAGCGGATGCTGCATCGGCGGTTATCACGACGCCTATGGAAGCCCGTCATCTCCCCAAACCTATGCCCAATTTTCCTTCATGGATCAATCCACAAGGGTGAGCGTGTTTTCGTCCGACGTCTCGGCGCTGTCGCATGAGGCGGGCGAATGGTATGACGACCCATACATCGATAACACGCAGGGAGCGTGCGGCGGGATTCTGGAAGTTGGCGACCCGCTGGAAGGCGAAGCGGATTACGGAGACCATATCTACACAGTCGGCGGTTACGATTACCACATTCAGGATTTGACGTTCCTGAAATATTTCGGCCAGACACCATCCACATCAGTTAATGACTGGTGGA
>PKXT01000206.1 GCA_003133505.1 Acidobacteriota bacterium | reverse complement strand
AATCGAGCGAGAAGGCCCTGCGCATCATGCAGCTCACCACCGTAATGGTGGTCATCCTGATTGCGTGGTGCGGTTACACCGTTTGGCTCCGCCATTCGGCGCTGCCCCCTATTCCACGCCCGGCGAATATTCATTTCTCTCCGCAGGCGCTCGGCTGGCTGCATGAAGCGACCATTCGCCAATGGGGCAAGTTTTTCGGCGTGGTGGCGATTTTTGTCGCTTTGGGACATTCCGTGCTGGCCATGAGCGGNNGCATCCCAAGCTGAAGAACCTGAAGAAAACCGGCTTGATTATTTTCGTCTATAGCCTGGTATTCACTTCGCTAGTTTCCTTCTTTGCGGTGATGATCATCCCCGATCACCACCGGCACCTGTATTACGAGAACCTGATTGGCGGCTTGGCCATGAACTTGGAGGGGCCGTATTTGCTGCGCCTTGTTTTCCATGCGTTCGTGGTGGTGGTGGGAACACTGATTCTATCTGGCGCGGTGAATACCGCCATCGTTGGGTCCAACGGTGTGTTGAACCGCGTGTCGGAAGATGGCGTGCTCACGGAGTGGTTTCGCCATCCACACCCGCGCTTTGGGACGTCGCACCGCATCATCAATCTGGTGGTGGCGTGCCAGCTTGCCGCCATCATTATCAGCCGCGGCGATGTTACGTTCCTGGCCAACCTGTATGCGTTTGGCGTGATTTGGAGTTTTGCACTGAAGGGTGTTGCGGTCCTGGTGTTGCGCTATACACACAAGCAGGATCGCGAGTATCGGGTGCCGCTGAACTTCACCATTTTCGGAGTGGAGATTCCGCTGGGGCTCGGGCTGATCACACTCGTTCTGCTGGGCATCGCCGTGGTTAACCTTTTCACCAAGCCGGAGGCTACAGTTGCGGGTGTAATTTTTACGGCGGGNNATGAAATTTCCGAACGCGTGATTAACAAGCGGCGCGCGGGCCAGCACGTGGAGCTGGATCAGTTCAACCTCGCGCCCGAAGCGGATCTGACGCCCAAGACGGTCGGCTGCCGTCCCGGCAACGTGCTGGTGGCGGTGAGCAACTACTACGCGCTGGAGCATGTGAAAGCGATTTTGCGTCGCGTGAAATCATCCGAGGAAGACGTGGTTGTGCTGCACATCCGTGTGCTGCGCCGGTCGGCCGCCGGCGAATCGGAACTGGCGCCGGAACAGTTATTCAGCGCCATCGAGCAACTGACATTTACCAAGGTGCTGAATATCGCCGAAACCGAGGGCAAGCCGGTGCATCTGGTGGTAGCGTCCTCCAGCACCGCGTGGGATGGAATTTTACGCGCGGCGGTGGGCTTGCAGTCAAAGATGATTGTGGCGGGCACCTCGGCGAAGACCAGCGTGGAGGAGCAAGCCCGCGAGGCGGGTCTCGCGTGGGAACGGCTGGAAGAACCGCGTCCTCCTTTTACGCTCATGCTTATTACTCCAGCAACATTGGATCACGTGTTCTACCTTGGGCCTCACGCCCCCAAGCTAACCGTGACGGAGATCGATCTGCTACACAAGCTATGGCTGGAAACCAGCGAACGGCTGGGCGTGTCGGACCTTCATCACCACGATATTGTCCATTTCGCCCTAATGGAAGTCGAGCGCGAAATGCATGACGGTGAAGAGCCGCAAGTGCTCGAACGCCTCCGGCAGCATCTTGAGTTTGCCAAGCAGAAAAGTTCCCGCAATTAGCGCTCACTTGTTTGCGGCTGTAGCTACTTATCTTCGCAATCTTGGATTCGATTAGCGGCTTAAGCCGCTTTCAAATCCGCTGTGCAATACATGCAACGAGCCGCTCCCAATGGAATGACGGAGAGGCACAAAGGGCATGTCTTGGTGGTTGCGGTTGGCTCCGGCGCCCTCCGGAAGCGGTTGACCTGTTTTACCAGCAGGAAGACCGCGAATGCCACAATCAGAAAATCCAGAATGGTGTTGAGGAACATTCCATAATTGATGGTGGCGGCGCCGACTGCTTTGGCCGCGGCCATCGAGGGGTATGATTTCCCCGAGATGTTGATGAAGAGATCGGAAAAATCCACCCGGCCCAGCACCCGGCCAATTGGCGGCATCAGCATATCGTTCACAAACGAGGTGACGATTTTTCCGAACGATGCTCCGATGATAATTCCCACGGCCATATCCAGCACATTGCCGCGCATCGCGAATTCCTTAAATTCCTTGAACATGATGGCTCCCTTGAAATTGGATAAATCGCCCCCCGAAAGTTAATACGCCGCAGCGAGTTTTAGCACATTCGGTAATGTTACACTAACAAGTTTTATAGACGGCACGGTTGTCGTTATCCCGCGCCGCGAGGGGGAAACCTGAGAGACGTAATCATTATAGGCAGCGGTTGCGCGGGGCTCACCGCCGCTATTTATGCGGCAAGAGCGGACTTGAAACCACTCGTACTGGATGGATATGAGCCTGGCGGCCAGCTCAGTTTAACCACCATGGTCGAAAATTTCCCCGGATTTCCGGATGGCATTCTGGGGCCCGAGCTCATTGAGAATATGCGCAAGCAGGCTCAACGCTTCGGCGCCGAATTTCGGTTTGGGGCGGTTACGGCGGTGAACTTGAGCAGCAGTCCTTTCCACCTTACCGTGGCCAAGGAAGAGCACGAGTGCCGGGCGTTAATTGTGGCCGCTGGCGCGTCCGCGCGAATGTTGGGATTGGAAGCAGAGAAACATCTCCTGGGCCGCGGTGTTTCCACTTGTGCCACCTGCGACGGCTATTTTTTTCGTGACCGCGATATTGTTGTCATTGGCGGGGGCGATACCGCGATGGAGGAAGCCACCTTCCTGACGAAATTTGCCCGGCAAGTGACTATCGTCCATCGCCGTCAGGACTTTCGCGCCAGCCGCGTAATGCTGGATCGCGCCCAGGCGAATCCAAAGATTCATTTCATGACACCTTACGTGGTTGAAGACGTGCGTGACGTCACCAAGCAGGGCGTTGAAAGTGTCATTCTCAGGCACGCTGACACGGGCGAGACTGTGGAGCTAAAAGTGGAAGGGGTCTTTGTGGCCATCGGACACGATCCCAACACGACCGTCTTTCGTGGCCAGTTGGACATGAACGAACAGGGCTATCTGCGGACTCATGATGGCACCAAGACCAACGTTGACGGCGTTTTTGCGGCCGGCGACGTCCAGGATCACGTCTATCGCCAGGCCATCAGCGCGGCCGGTTCGGGATGCATGGCTTCGATTGATGCGGAGCGGTTTTTGGCTGAGCACAAGGAGTGATTCTCAGTATCCAATACCGATTTCTCCTCTCTACAGCGCCCCCCCTGTTGCGGCTGCGGGGGGCTGAAACAGGCAGTCGCCATGCCGAAGTTGTGCGGTCATGTTGAGAGCCGTTCTGCTGGGCATGGCCAGAAGCCGCCCCCTGGGCCGCTGGGTCACCACCAATCAAACCACTTGCGGATTGGCTGCGCGTTTTGTGGCTGGCGAAACCATGGACGACGCGGTGGCCGCCGCCCGCAAGCTGAACGAATCGGGTCGCATGGTAAGCCTCGATTATCTTGGGGAAAGCGTTCACAGCGAAGCGGAAGCCCGGACCGCCGTCGATATTGCGCTGGGCATGTTCGATCGAATCGCAGCGGAGAAATTGGACGCCAACATTTCCATCAAGCTCACCCAGCTTGGCCTGGATATTAGCGAGACGCTGTGCGAGGAATTGGTCGGCCGCATCGTGGAAGCGGCCCAGAATTACCGTAATTTTGTCCGCATAGATATGGAGGGCTCGGCATATACCCAGCGGACCGTTGATGTCTGCCGCCGCTTGCGCGCTCGCAGCCCCGCCGTGGGAATCGTGCTGCAATCCTGCCTTTATCGCACCGAGCAGGACGTTCGCGACATGCTGGCCATTGGGTGCCGCATCCGCCTTTGCAAGGGAGCTTACAAGGAGNNGTTAGCCAGCGTTGCATATCCCCAAAAGGCCGACGTGGATGAGAATTACCAGCGCCTGACGCGTGTGATGCTGCAAAGTGGCATTTATCATGGCATTGCCACTCACGATCCTCGGATGCTTGCCACTGCCCGCGCCTTCGCTCGTCACCACGAAATCGGTGGCGACCATTTCGAATTTCAGATGCTCTACGGAATACGCACCGACTTGCAGGAGCGGCTGGTGAAGGATGGCTACCGCTTGCGCGTCTATGTGCCCTTTGGGAAGGACTGGTTCGCCTATTTCATGCGGCGGCTCGCCGAGCGGCCCGCCAACCTGATGTTTCTCCTCCGTCACGTCGTGCGGTGATTTGAGAGACTTACTGGTGCGATGGTTGGGCACGCTACCGGCTAAAGTCGGGAGAATGGCTACTTGAGCGGTTACAGCTTGCGGCACACCGTCACGCCATCACGCAACGGAACGATTACTGGGAATAATTTGGGCGACTCATACATTTCGGTATTCAGCGCTCGTATGGCCTTGGTGGCGTCATCCGAGGCCGCGCCGGCAACTTTACCTGACCACAGCGTGTTGTCGGTGATAAACAGGCCCCCGCGTCGCAGGCGTGGCAATGCCACGTGCAGGGCGTCGGGATATTGAGGCTTGTCCACGTCCAGGAAGATTAGATCGAATCTTCCCGGCACAGTCTTGATCAGCTCCAGCGCGTCACCATGCAGGAAATTCACCCGCCGGGCAACTCCAGCCCGCTGGCAGTAATCCCTGGCCCTGCGAACGTTTTCTTCGCCGCCGTCAGTATAAAAAACNNCCCGCCGCTCGCGCCAGCCATACCGTTGAATAACCAATGGCAGATCCCATTTCGAATATCCGGCGCGCTCCCGAGAGTTGCGTCAGCATGTAAATCATCCGTGCCACGGCCGGTCCAATAATCGGGACGTGATGTTCCTTGGCGTATTCCTCCATTTCTCGCAGAACCGGATCGCGCTCCGGCAACATGCCGTAAAGGTAATCTTCCACCGCTGGGCTTAAGATTTCACCGGCCATTTAATACTCCCTCTCTGGGTTTCTGGCAGTTATTTTGAACCAATTGCCCGCGGCATCCACCTGGGCGTGTGACGTTTCTAGGCCAGTGTTTCGCCTGGTTTCATGATGTGAATTTCAAGCCCGGCCATGTCCTTTGTTTCCTCACGCAATGCTTCGGGCGTGCCGGTAAGGACAGGGAACGTGCCGTAATGCATCGGAATTACGTGTTTAACATTGAGCAGCCGTATAGCTACAGCGGCTTCGCGCGGGCCCATCGTGTAGTGGCCGCCGATTGGCAGCATGGCGATGTCAGGCGTGTAGATTTCCGCGATAAGTTTCATGTCACCAAAAACGCAGGTATCGCCTGCGTGGTAGATTCTTGCTCGGCCCGGCAATTGGACGATATAGCCGGCAGGCTCGCCCCCATAGACCATTTTGCCGTCATCATCAATGCTGTTCGAATGAACCGCGTGTACCATCGTCACTTCCAATTGGCCAACTTTCTGCGTCCCGCCTTTTCCCATGCCCATATTGTGCTTCACGCCCCGGTTTTCCAGCCAATGCGCTGTCTCGTTGATGGAAACGACCACCGGCTTATGCTTGCGGGCCAGCTCGACGACATCAGCGAAGTGATCTGAATGGCCATGGGTCACCAAAATCGCATCCATTCGCTCGATTGTCTTAAGATTTTCGGGGCACTGTGGGTTTTCCTTGATCCACGGATCTATGAATGTAACGCTCTCATCGGGAGTAATGATCCGGAATGCAGCGTGCCCAAAGAACGTAATTTTGCTTCCCTGTAGGTTGACCATCGTGATTTCCCTCGGCTTTTATTTTCGCCCGTGGCACGCGCGGATTGCAAATTTTCGTGCTAGCCCGGTGTCTTACACTTAGAAATTGAATTCGACTGATTTTATTGACGCGTTTCTTCATCGTTAACTGAGTAGTTTATCGGGTCGCGTCCGTCTTGTCCCTCAGCTGACTTTAATGGTATAAGAATTATTCCGCCTTCCCGCGCGCATCCGGGTCGGCAATTCATCAGGGGGGGGAGTTTCTACATGGCGTATGTAATTGCTGAGCCTTGCATAGGCACCAAGGATACGGCTTGCGTTGATGTTTGTCCGGTGGATTGCATCCACCCGCGCAAGGATGAAGCCGCCTTTGAAGCGGAAACGATGCTCTACATTAGTCCGGATGAGTGCATTGATTGCGGCGCTTGTGTGCCGGTTTGTCCGGTTACGGCTATTTTTGCCTTGGAAGATCTGCCCGAGAAGTGGGCCAATTTCACCCCAATTAACGCCGACTGGTACAAAAAGGCCTGATTTGGTGACGCTGGTCATCGCGCCGCGTCCGCGTTCTATCGCGGTCCCGCTCCCAATCGCATTTATCTGACTTACATGAACTTGAATTGCCGCGTGATCCCATCCACGCTCGATTAGCAGTGGAGTCGCGGTAACCGGAATTCGTCAGTGCTTAAATCAGCCGTCATCGCCATATCCTTTCCTTTCCTTCCCATGGGGCATATTCTGAACTAACCATCCATTGGTGGCCTCGTGCGCGCTTGGAGTGGGTTCGATTTTCTTGCCGGTTTCAGGCTCGAATCGCTGCGGGGCGCAGTTGAAGGCAATGAGGAGTAATTTTTTGAAACCTCCATTGAACGTGATGTTTTGTGTCTCTTTGCTCGCGCTCCCTCTGGCATCTTCCTTTTCGAAAACGGCTAATAGCGCGATCGTCTATAATCGCGCGATGCAAGCGGCGACTCCGGGCATTGGACAACATGTCGGAGCGCCTCCCGCCGGGGCTCAGACAGCATTTTCCCAATCCGCGCCTGGACAAGGCGCCTCCGCCTCGCAGCCCCCTATCGCTCCCACGGTAATCCATGTTACCGCTCAGAAATATCATTTCGATCCTTCTCCTATTCACGTAAGTGACGGCGCCACTGTGGAGTTGCATATTATGGCCGTTGACCATGCTCATGGATTTCTCGCCAACATTTATCCGGATCGGGCGGCTGCGACGCCGGTCTCTCCCGGGCTGGTTTTTACCCATCCGCAAAATTGCTGGAAGATCGAAAAAGGCCAGGAAGTTGTAATTGAATTTGTCGCGCGCCGACCGGGAACCTATGCTTTTCGCTGTTGCAACTTTTGTGGGTTTGGGCACTTAGGTATGAAAGGCGAAATTATCGTTGATCCATAACGCGCAAGATATTGACGCACACTTCGCGTGTGCAACTCTTGGGTATGCACCCAATGGCCTTCGACGGTCCGCCACTATCTAAATCCTTTCGACAATCCTGTTAAGCTAGTTCTGATTTTTTCTTGCTGAGGTTTCTGTGGCGCGATTTCACCTTGTCCTCCTCATTCACGCGCACCAGCCCGTGGGAAATTTCGAACCCGTGCTGGAAAGTGCCTATACGGCGTCCTATTTGCCGTTCATTGAGGTGCTGGAGCGTCATCCCAACGTGTGCGTCGGCCTCCACTATTCCGGCCCGCTTCTTGAATGGCTGGAAACATCGCATCCGGAATTTTTTGATCGTCTCCGGCATCTCTGTGAACGCGGCCAGGTTGAGCTGGTTGGTGGCGGTTTTTACGAGCCAGTGTTAATCGCTATTTCGCCAAGTGACCAGCGCGAGCAAATTGGCCGCATGGCCGCTTACCTGGAGCGTCATTTTGGGGCTCGACCACGTGGCATTTGGCTTACTGAGCGCGTTTGGGAACCATCCCTGCCTTCGTCGCTCGCTGCCTGCGGCGTGGAATACACCCTCGTGGACGATCATCACTTTCTGGGCGCCGGTTTCACTCCCGGCCAGCTTTGCGGCGATTATGTCGTCGAAGATCACGGCGCAACCGTTCGTCTGTTCGCCGGACTGAAGGCCCTTCGCTATTTGATTCCATTTCGGCCCGTTGACGAAACACTTTCGTTTCTTCGTCAGCTTGGCTCTGAACATCCCGGCGGCATGGCCGCGATGGGCGACGATTGCGAAAAATTCGGCGTGTGGCCGGGCACTCACAAACTTTGCTACGAAGATGGCTGGTTAGAGCAGTTTTTCTCGGCTTTGGAGTCCGCTTCCGATTGGCTGGAAACTATGACGCCCAGCGGAGCGCTGGCTGCCAAGCCGCCTCTTGGACGGGCCGATCTGGGTACTGCGTCTTATATGGAGATGTCCGGGTGGACGCTGCCAACCCCAGCTCGCGAACGTTTCGAGTTGCTGTTCAAGGAATTTGAATCGCGCCCCGACGCCCAGTCTTTTCTCCGCGGGGGCATATGGCGCGATTTCTTCAGCAAGTATTCCGAAAGCAATTTATTGCACATGAAAATGTTGCGCGTATCGCGGGAACTCCATAGGCTGACAACCGCCGGACGCATCGGCCTCAAACGCCGCGAGAGGTTGGAGTCCGCGCGCACTCTGATTCTGCGCGCCCAGTGCAATGACGCGTACTGGCATGGCGTGTTTGGTGGGCTCTATTCTCCCCATTTGCGCACAGCGCTCTGGCGCGCTCTTGTCGAAGCGGAATCCATACTTGCCTCCTCAATGCAAAACCCCGAATATCTTTCCGCATGTGAACAGATTGATTTCGATGCTGATGGCAGGGCGGAGATTCTCCTGCGGTCGAACAGTTATGCTGCGCTGATTTCTCCCCACGATGGCGGCACTGTGCCCATGCTGGATTTCCGCCCGGCTGGCATCACGTTAATCAATTCGCTGATGCGCCGTCCCGAGGCTTACCACCAGCGTTTGCGATCCGCTGCCGAGGACGCGGAGAGCGATGGCACTTCCATCCATGACCAGAACCGTTCGAAAGAGCCTGGCCTGGCCGATAAGCTTGTTTATGATCGCTGGCCCCGCAATGCTTTTCGCTTGCTGGTCTTCGACGCTGTACGAACCGTGGAAGACTACGGCCGCCTATGCCTGGAGGAAAATGCTGCGCTCGCGGGGGGAAACTATAGCGTCATTGGCGCAGGTACGGATCAGGCATTGCTGCGTTTGGAAGGGAATAAGAATTGGTCAGCCGAGAAGGAATTTCGTTTTGCCAGTCGCAAAGATGGATTCGACGTCACCTGTGCGTTCTCCATCGACGAGACCGGTTCAGCAGCGGCTGCCACTACCTCCGATGCCAGCCTTCCTGCAGGTGATGGCACGCCAATCGCGAAACCGGGCGCAGAAGGGGCAGCGCCTGCCAGCGCCCAGCGAGTCGGGATGGAAGTGGTGGCAAATATGCTCGCCCCTGACGTTGCCAACCGCTATTTCGAGGGCGCTGGAAATCGCCATCCGCTGGGATTCGCCGGCGTGATAACTGGCGATAAATTGGACATCACCGATCAGTGGCAGCGCGTGCAAGTCACGTTGGAGGCGGCAGGTGCGCGGGAATTTTGGATTGCCCCCATTGAAACCATCTCCGAATCGGAAGATGGATTCGAGCGCGTCTATCAGGGCTCGCAGATTCTCGCCGTGTGGCAGTCGGAGTTCTCCGGCATTGCGCAGTGGTCCGCGACATTAACAATGTGCGTATCGCGCATCAGCCGATAGCGGGGTTCGCCTGGTATTAGGCGCGACCAAGATGAGAGCAGCCGCTCTATATGTTCGCTAAATGTTCGTTGTGTTACAGTTTTCGAGGAGAAATCAATGGCTGTTCCACAGCAATTGCTCGACATTCTGGCCTGCCCTGTGTGCCGTACGCCGGTCACTCTAACGCCCGATCGGCAGGCCGGGCAGCCAAGCTTGAAATGCGCCACTTGTGGGCGGGTCTATCCCATCCGCGACGATATCCCCGTCATGCTGGTGGATGAAGCACGCATTGAAAAAGACTGAAACGGGCGAATTGCTTGCGGAGCTTCCCCATGGCGCGCGCGTCCTGATCATCCGCCTGCGGCCGCTGGGCGACATGGTGTTGCTCNNTCTTCACTCCTGGCGCCCCGATTTGCGTTTGACCGTACTCGCTGAGCCTTCTGTCGCGCTAGTTCTGGAAGGAAATCCCGCCGTTGCGGAAATTTTGCTTCATAGCCAATTCGCCTCTACAGTTGCGGCGATTCGCCAGCGCCATTTTCCAATCGTATTCAACCAGCACGCCGGCCCAACCAGCGCGCTGTTGACCGCTCTAAGCGGCGCGCCAGTACGCGTCTGTTGGGAACGCCGGCAATTCTCCTGGGCGTATAACGTCCACGTGCCGTCGCCCTCGGCGTTCTATGGCCCCGATGAAATTCACGCCGAAGTGCACACAGTTATGCAGCGCATGACCCAGTTCTATGCCACCGGCCTTCCGCAAGGGCCAATTCCGCCCGCTGTGATTTATCCTTCGACGGAGGCGCGCGCGGTGATTTCGCGCCTGCTGGCGGCGCAAGGGATTGAGGCGGGCGCCAGATATGCCGTGGTGCGGCCTGGCGCGACACACGCCACGAAACGCTGGTCCGTTAAAAATTATGGCGCCGTCGCACTTTGGCTGCGCCAGCAGGGAATTCCCACGATTGTGAACCTCGGCCCCGGTGATGAGGAACTTGCCGCGCCCATTCGGGAATTGTGGGGTGCGGATTCGTCCGGCGGTACGGTCATTCCCATTATTGATGGGCTCGCTGTGCCCGAGTTGATGGCCCTCCTGGCTGGCGCGCGTCTTCTGGTGGGCAATGATACTGGCCCCACCCACATCGCCGCTGCCGCGCACGTTCCCATCGTCGTGCTGTTTGGCGCGAGCAATTCCGTCCATTGGCGTCCCTGGGCCACGGACTATCGCCTGTTGCGAAGCGAGCGGCCTGCAGCGCCAGGACTCCCCTCTATCCGTGTCGAAGACGTGCAGGCGGCTTGCGCTGAATTGCTTGCGTTGCACAAGTGATTTCTCGCGTAAAATAGCGAACCATGGAAAGGAATTGGACGAAAACTGATCCCGCTCGCACCGGTCAGGAGCTACCCGCGCTCCTTCGCGGCATGAAGGGCCGCCGTTTGGCCGTCGTTGGTGATTGCATGGTTGAGCGCTACATCTGGGGAGCGGCCACTCGTCTTTCCCCAGAAGCCGCCGTACCGGTCGTCGACTTCGCCCAGCAGAGCGAATGTCTCGGCGGAGCGGGAAATGTAGCAGCAAACCTCGTTGCGCTGGGCGCGAGCGTCGGCATCTTTGGAGTCACCGGAGACGACGAGGCGGCCCGCGCCTTGCGCGTCTGTTTGGGCCNNGTCCAACCACTCTCAAGACTCGCATCATCGCCCGGCATCAGCAGGTGGTTCGGGTGGACCGCGAAAGCCGCGCGCCGTTATCATCCTTTCTCGAAAGGAAATTGTTGAAGCGAATTCTTCCCACGTTGGGCCAGCTCGACGGCCTGATAATTTCCGATTACGACAAGGGGATGGTAACCGACGCGATTGCCGAAGGTGTGCTGGAAGCGTGCCGTCGAGCGGGCGTTCCCGTCTTCGTCAAGCCTAAGTGGTCGCGCCTGTTCAATTATCCTGGCGCTGCCGGGATCATGGTCAACCGGGCCGAGGCTGGCTATCTGGTGAAGCGTTCGCTCGATTCGGAGAACTTAGTGGAGGATGCGGGCCGCGAGCTGTTGACCCATTTTCAATGCGATGCCGTGGTGATCACCCGAGGCGAACAGGGCATGAGCGTTTTCGAGCGCGAGGACGAAACTGTAAGAACGCCATCCAGGAAGTCAGGGTCTACAAAGACGGCATCCTCGGCGAAACTCGCCGTGCGTAATCCTGCGCCAAGTAACGATCCGGCGCGCGCCTTTCGCGTCGCGGCTACCAGCCGCGAACGCCATTTCGGCCAGACCGGGCATGACCAGAACGCCCAGGGCCGCCAGGTCTTTGACGTCACCGGCGCGGGCGATACCGCTCTTGCCACGTTCGCTTTGGCCATGGCTGCTGGTGCCGGCGTCCGCAGCGCTGCGTTACTTGGCAACGCCGCAGCCGGCGTCGTCGTCGGCAAGCTCGGCAAGTGAGGCCCAGGCCCCCAGAAAACGTGGATAGGCGCGGGCAACAGCGGAGACGGCGTCACTGCGTTCTGCACCCGACCTGGTCATGGCGTCCGCGAGCGCCTCA
>PKXT01000303.1 GCA_003133505.1 Acidobacteriota bacterium | reverse complement strand
CTGAGCGAAGCGAAGGATCTGCATTGTTTCGTTACCTCACTTAATGCGCGGCATCATTCCTTATTGGCGTGCCATCCCCGCGCCGGTTCTCCTACAACCCCACCCTCTGGTACCATTGCTCCGANNGGAGGGATCGTGCCATCTAAAGCCATACTGTTGCTCTCCATTTGCGCCCTGGTCACGCCCACATTTGCCAGGCAATCATCTGGTCTGCCTCCAAACCGCCGCCTGCAAAATGCCGCCGACTCCTTCCATGAAATTATGGCTATTCCTGATAAAGGCATTCCTCGCGATCTTTTTGACAAGTCTCAATGCGTCATCATTATCCCCAGCCTGAAGAAGGGCGCGTTTATCTGGGGAGGCAAATACGGCCGCGGATATGCTTCGTGTCGGCAGGCTGATCGCAGTTGGGGCCCACCCGCCGCCGTGGGCATTGAAGGCGGCAGCTTTGGCTTTCAACTCGGCGGTTCGTCCACTGACGTCATAATGCTGGTGATGAACGAAACCGGCATGAGGCATCTTCTTTCCAACAAGTTCACTCTTGGAGGAGAAGCCGCTGCTGCCGCCGGTCCCGTTGGCCGCAACACCAGTGCCAATACGGACATTCTGGCCACCGCCGGAATTCTTTCCTGGTCGCGTTCCCGCGGACTTTTCGCCGGCATTTCTCTCGAAGGCGCCACTCTTCACGCTGACGGCAACGAAAACCTCAAGCTCTACGGCAAGCCCGTCAGCAATCGCGACATCTTGATTGGCGAAGTTTCCCCGGCCCTCTCCGCCAATGCTCTCACCTGCGCCCTTGATGAATATACGCCCGGCATTACTTCCCCTTGCGGCAAAGGCAACACGAACGCCACCGGCAACGCCACTGCCCGATCACTCGGGGCTTCCGGCCGTGCCTCGCTCAGTGAAGTCCGATTTNNGCCGAAATTCTTCCCGAGTCCGAATCCGCATTAACCCAGGCTGCTGACGCATTGCGCGATCATCCCAACTGGAGGATTCGCGTCGAGGGATACACCGATAATTCCGGCAATCCTGTCTCCAACCAGGAACTTTCCGAGCGCCGCGCCGAGGCTGTCCTCGATTGGCTCGTCAACCACGACGTGAATCGCGACCGGCTCACCGCCCAGGGTTACGGTGACGCTAATCCCATCGCCGACAACTCCACGCCCGAAGGCCGCGCCCAAAACCGCCGCGTCGAGCTTGTCCCCCTTCCCTAGCGCCCTTTCCGATGTTCAACCCGATAACGGCCTGCTCCCCGCTTTNNGTCATCCTGAGCGCAGCGAAGGATCTGCATTTGATCTGTCTCCGGAACGCCGACTCCTGATCTGGGTGCCAGCGCAAAGTGTTGCGCAGTGGGCCTTGCGGTTTCGGATTATGTCAGAATGTTGCGAGCGGTGGGCCCCCTCGGCGCACAGCATTTGGCTTCGGGTCCTCCAGGGGTCAAATATCTGCTATGAAAGGAGCCGCAATGAAGTTTTTCTCAAGCACCAAATTCCTGACTGTATACTCCGGTATCCTCACCGCTGTCTTTGCGGTCGTCGTACTCTGCGGGGCTTCCATAATGCGTAATCAGACCTTTGGCGTCATCACTGCGAGGAGGATCAATATTGTCGAACCCGATGGTACGGTCCGCTTGACCATTTCCAATCGCGCTGACTTCCCTGGCGCCTGGAACAGAAAAAAAGAATATCCACGACCGGACCGCCAGGAGGCCGCGGGAATGTTGTTCATGAGCGAGGAGGGCACCGAACAGGGCGGCCTTATCTGGGGCGCGAGCCAGCTCCCTGACGGCACCATAGAAAACCATGGTCACCTCAGCCTCGATCAATATGAGGAGAATCAGGTTTTCGCCATCGATGCCGGACAGGAAGGAAGCGACAAGTTTTCTCGCATCACCATGGCGGATCAGGGCGACTTTCCCATTGTGGAAAAGAGGCAAGCCAACGACGAAATCCGGAAGCTGCCTGCCTCGCAGCAAGACGCTGCGTGGAACAAGTTTTTCGCGAACCATCGCCACGATGTGAAAAGGCTCGTCTTGGGACGATCCCCGGACGGCTCCGTGGGTCTCAGTCTTCGTGACGGAGCGGGGCGCGTTCGAATTGTCTTGGCAGTACAGCCTGACGGAGAACCGCTACTCCAGTTTTTGAATGACAAAGGAAAAGTGATTCGGGAATTTGTCGCGAAAGAAAAGTGAATTCATCACGCTGTCGGCGTCACAATCGGCTGCGCAAACGTTACGTAATGTCCTCCCGGCTCCTGAACCGTAAATTCCCGCATCCCGTAAAACGTCGTATCCACCGGCTTCACCATGGCGATGTCCTCCATTGCTGCAATAACCGCGTCCAGGTCGTCCACTTCGACGTATAGGAATGTCAATCCCCTGCGCGCCACTTCCGACATCGTTGGGTCCAGGTTGTCCGTGCTCGCGTAGGTCTGATACATCACCTCCGTGCTTCCTTTTTGCAGACTGACGAACCCCAACCTGCCACCATCCGGCACCTCGATTGTTTTGGCAAATCCCAGCCGCTCCACCCAGAAATGCAGCACATCCTCAATTTTCTTCACGAACAAAACTGGAGTAATCCTTTTCACCTCCAGCGCCTTCATTTCCCCCACTTCGCCCATAGTGTCCATTGCCTCTCTCCTCCTTTCTCGCCACATTGTTGTTGCATTTGTCAGTAGTCTTAATTAGACTAGTATAGAATGTACCATAAAAGTGTCAAGGAGGTTTCTAATGCACCATCCCGCCCCACTTCGTGCCAGGAAAATCCGTCGCCCAGTATGTCCACCTCGGTTGGAGTCGCTCGTGTCCGGCGGGCCGGCCACGCTTCGTGATTTTCACTTGCTCGGCATTCACACCATCGTCCAACTCACCCGACGCAATCCTCGTCGTCTGTACGAAAAGCTCTGCGAGACCACTGGTCAATCTCATGATATTTGCTGTCTCGACGTGTTTAGCGCGGCAATCGCTCAAGCGCGCAATCCTCACATCTCTGCCGCTCAACGCCAGTGGTGGTATTGGAGCCGTTTGCGCAAGGCCGCTGATGCCTGCTCGTAAGCAGTCCAGCATTAGACAATCCGCGCTCACCACTCCCGATCTCGTCCTGCTTAGCCTGCTAGCCGAGCGCCCCTTGCACGGCTATGAAGCCAACCTCGAACTTGAGCGTCGTCAGGTTAACGACTGGGCCGGCATCTCGCGCCCCCAGGTGTACTATTCCCTCGAAAAACTCGCGCTCGCTGGATTTGTCCGCGCCGTACCCTTTCGGCCTCCGCCATCGCGCCCGTCACGCGGTTCCCCACAGACTCCCCCCCGCTCCCCATCCGTTTCTACGTCCCGTCCCACGCTCTCTGCTGGCCCCCAGCGCCACACTTTCGCAACCACTGCACAAGGTCGCCGCGCTTTAAGGGCCGCTCTTGACCGCGAAGCTTGGACCACCCAGCGCGATCGTCCTCCGTTCCTCACCTGGCTCGCGCTCTCCTGGCAGACATTGCCGCCTACCTTTCAGCGCCAGCTTCGCCGCCGTCGAAATTTTCTTCACCGGGAGCTAGCCCGCGAGCAAGCCACATTGCGCGCTGTACGGAAGGAAGTCGGCCACTTCCACCATGAGGCTGTCTGGATGCTCAGCCTGGTCATTGCTCAATTCAATACCGAATTGCGCTGGCTTCGCACACTCTACCGTTCCTCGCACCACCGCGCGCCAGCCCTGCATCCACAGTAAATCGCCGCTATCAGGTAATTGTTATGGTTCTGTAGTCAAACANNTTTGTGCTCTTCGCGCCTGCCTGCTGTGAGAAAATTGGGCTGCCCGATAAAAACTGTACAGCATCCGCTCAAGACTTAAAGCATCACTTTATGTCTGTCCATTGCGGTGCTTGGCGTGGCCCCCGCTCCCAAGTGCGAAGCGTAGGGCTAAATGGACCCGGATTAGAATGCTAATACGTCTTTCTGGAGATATAAATGCAAGTTCTTGTTGAAGGCCAGACCATCCGCCACGAACTTTATGGCAATGGCACCATAGTTGAATGTGACAATGACCGTACCACCGTCGAATTCGACGATCACGGCACCCGCAAGTTCGTCACCGGCATTTGGAACGCTGAACTGGTCGGCGAGATTCTCTCCAAGCCTACCCGTCGCCGCGCCCGCCGTTCCAAAAAGGTCCCAAAGGCTGTCGCCGCTGCCAAGTAGTCTCGTCCAGCAGTGGATTGTCATGCCCGCGAAAGCGGGGGTTCGCTTTATTTTACAGCATTTTTCGATGACCGCATTCACTCATTCTATGGTTTGGATGGCGGAGCTTCGAACCTTTTCGCGTCTAAAGGTACGTTATTTTTCACTTCGTCTAGTCGCACCGTCCAGCTGTTGCCTCCCGCCCACCACGAGGTTGTGAACGCCGCCTGCACGCTCCCCACGGCCCGATAGTCGGAATAATCCGCTTCCAGCGGGACTGGGCCAAGGAACGTCTCGTAACTCGTGACCCGCCGCCGCAGCAGACCCGTCTTCGTATCGAAATAGAATCGCTCCATCTCTCCGTCCGCCCCGGCGGCCTCCAACACATATGCATCGGCGCCGAATTCCCTTACGCTCGCCGCGCTCGCGGGATCGCGCTTTCCATTGGCCACTCCCGCTTCATGTTCGCCGCTTTGTTCGTGACTGGGCTGCTCCCCCATTTTGACTTTGCCTATTACGCGCGCCTGCGTGTACTGGCGGCGTAGAGTGGTTGCCGGATTCAGGTCCAGTTCACGGACGATTTGCATCGCTTGAAAACCGCTCGGCGCTTCGTGCCGCTCTTGCCGATCCGCCCATACGTGCATCCCGTCGAACCCTTCCACGTATACCCCTCGTTCTGTCGTCTGTTCAATACGGCCAACGATGTCCCCAGCGTCTGTCGTTTTCATCTCCAATGTCACCGGATTGGTGTGTCCACCTTCGCTGGTTTCAACACCATTACTCACTCGCGTTGTAATATGTGCCAAGGCACGCGCTCCTCCCATCGCGGTTTCATATCGCGCTAAAACCTGATCCACGGTAGATGAATTTCCAGCCTTCTCAACTTCGGGGATTTTCGATGCCGCCGCGAACATCTCTCCCAGTTCGCCGCTCCGCGGAATGGACACCGGCTTTTCCTGTCCTTGATGGCATGTGTAACAAGTCACTCTCGTGCGCCCGTTGAAATTTACCCTGTTGATGTCGAATTGCATTCGAATCATCTTTCGCGCGGTCTTTTTCTCTTCCTTTGCGTCGCTGGCAAAAGGCTTTACGTGGCAGAAACTGCATCTCACGCTCAGCGATCCCGATATGAACTCCATCGAATCGCGCACCTGGCTTGCCGGCTGCCCCGTTAGCACCTGAATGTTCTTGAACACTGTCTCCGCTGGCTGCTCCTTCAAATTCTTCGCCGAGGCTTCAGGNNCGGCGTCTTCAATTGGCGTCCGCTGATCGGCTCTGCAAAATTTGGAAGAAATGCCATCGTCGCCATCAGGACAGCTATTCTAGCCACCGCCCTCTTGAAATTGGAATGGGAAGTCACGGTCTCTCCTTGTTGTGCAGTCACCACTAGTTCCGACCCCACGGCTCGTTCAGCCGCGCGGATGCGGAATCAGAATTTGTAAGAATGCGCGCCCAATCAGTGCGAATCGCGGCATCTGAGCCGAACGGCATCTATAGCGACTGCTTTCTAATGCATGGCGCTTTTCGCTTTATTACATGATAGTCTTGCTGCTGGGAGACAGAACGTGAGAGCGATTTCCTTTTCCCCTCGCCTGTTGGCTCAGGAACAAAGTTCGCCCGAGAACAATGGCGAGCGAGGATCCCTGTCAACCAGTAGGTTAGCCTTCGGAAATCAGACCGTGGGCACCCAGAGCGCGCCGCTCACCATCACGTTTAAAAGCACAGGCACTTCTCCCCTCGTTATCCATGGCATATTTTTCCAGGGACTTGAATTCCTGCAGACCAATAATTGTCGAACCCAAATGGTGCCGGGCGACAGTTGGGTGATTCAGATCGTCTTTACTCCGGTATCCGCCGGTCCTGCTGACGCGCGGCTCTATATCAATTGCGGCGCGCAAAACAATAACACCGCCGAGGCGAAAGTCGCCCTGACCGGCAATGGAACCAGTGACTGATTCATAGTTACCCGCTAAGGAGGTTTGATCTATGGACTTTGTTGCCGCATCTCCGATATCTCGCCTCTCATCACTTTGCAGGCCCACGGCGCGAATAATTTTCAGCGGCTTAGCCACTTTTTTTCTAGCTACCGCCTTATGCACCCTAGCGGGCTTCTGGTCAGGGGCGCTTGCCTCCAGTCAGAGCCACCATTCTCACTCCGCAACGCGGCACCATGGGCGCCAGGCTTCCTCGAAAAAGAATAGCCACACCCATGATTCTGCCGCTCATCGAGATGAGGCCAATCATCCCCCGTCGTCACACGGTTCTACTCGCAGCCATCCCTCCCACAGCCATTAAGCCTGAGCTTAAATCATTATTCCCACCATGCGCCGCTCCACACCGCCGCCATTTCGAGGGAGGCTAGGGACCGAGAAATCTCTCTTTGCCTTTGCCACCTTCGCCCCTCTCCTGCGCGGCGCACAATTCCCGAATCCCAAGTTCTTGGGCATTTTTGTTACTGGCCCGGATTTTTGAAGTCGTCTGCCCTGCCCCGCGATTTCCCGGTCAACAACCCCTATCGATTCCGGTATAATGGTGTCAGGCCCGCTCCAACTCGTCGGTAATGACTTTCTTCTTGGAGGATCCCTCCGTGGTTCTTGAACGCCGTCCGGCGCGCCGGAAACTTCAGTCCCTTGAATATGTCGAAATCGGGGGTGAGGGTAACGGCGGCTTTTTGCTCGACCTCAGCGAAAACGGCGCCGCCGTGCAGATGGCACACCCAGTTCCCCTTGAGGACGAAATCGATCTCCGATTTTCCCTTGGGCCAGGAGTGGACGTCCGGGCTCGCGGTCGCGTCACCTGGCGCGACAAAGCTGGGAAGGCGTTGGGCGTATGCTTTATCAATCTCGCCGATCCCATTCGCGCTCAAATTAGCCAGTGGCTCGCAGAAAACGAAAACATTCCCGGATACGAATGGAGCGTTCCCTCCGCCAGCCCCGCGGAAGCGCTGAAGCAGCCCGTTCAAACTCCGGCCTTGGCGCCTTCCAGGCAACTGCCTGCTCCGCTTGATCCCCCAACTGCAGGGGCTATGCCGCTGCGCAGCGATTCGCGCGCCGTTCACGGTGCGGCCTTTTCCCATCAGGTCAACGCCGCGGACAACGACCGTGCTCCCGTTCCGGTGGAACCGACAGCGACGTTCATCCCGGTTTCTCCGGCGGCACTTCCAGGCCACTTGGCGGCCGGTCCGGCCCGGCAGGATCAGCGATCCAATTACCGCGCGGATCTCCCTGCAAACACTACGCGGTCTATCGGACCTGATCCCCTTGCTAAGCAAAATCGTCCCATATCTACCCCTTATTTCTCGCTCGACGACGCTCCCGATGTTATGGCGGCGGGAGTGCCGGGCGGTTCGAAGAATCTCACAACTCATGCGCCTGATGGATCCGTGCAACAAGTGGTGTCGGGAGCATCGCCCTCATCCTCCCAGCGTCCGTGGCCGTCGAAATGGAATAAATGGCTTGGTGCTCACGCCACCATGGATGGTGCCCACACAGGGGCGGCGCGGTCGCGCCGCCTTTTCAAGCGCACCATCGTTGCCGCGTTTCCTACCCTCGTTATTGCCTCGGTCCTGGGATACGTGATAGTCCATCCGCACGACATTCCAGGGCCTCCTCCTCCTTCATCGCCCGTCTTAAGCGCAGACCCGTTGCCGGCGAATTCCCCGCCGGATATTCGCCATCCGTCCGGAATCGCGCCGCCTCCTCCTGTGGTGAGCGAAAATTCCCCTCTCGGCGCTCCGCCCCGGCCGGAGTCTTCGTCCGATTCCGACATTGCCTCGTTTGACCCCACCCTGTCGCGCCCCAATAGTGCGCCATCCGCTGTCCCAAGGCCGTCATTATCAGCGGCAGCTCCCTCGTCCGCGGGTGAATATCCCGCCCCAGCGGTACACGCTCCCAACGACGCCGCGTCCAGCATCAGCGATCCTTTGGCGGGGCCGCAGCCCGGCGACCGCGCTTATTTCGCGGGAATGAGATCCATGCAGGGCGAAGGTGATACGCCGGGAGCCGCTGCCGCCGCCAGTTTTTTTTGGGAGGCGGTTACCCAGGGGAATCCCCGCGCCGAAGTTGCACTCGGGCAGCTTTATCTTCGCGGCGCCGGCGTACCGAAAAATTGCGATCAGGCTCGCGTGCTTCTTAACGCCGCCGCGGACCGCGGCAATCCCGACGCTCCGCGCATTCTTGCCTCGCTGCCATCCTACGGCTGCTCAATGCAGCAGTGAACAATCATTCGCAAGAGCCCCTCGCGCTCCCGCGGTTTTTCCGTTGCGGGTTCCAGCGCCAGGCTATCGCGGGCAGTTGCAACAATTTTTTAATGCCTTCGGGGAATATGCCCCTTCCAGATTTCGCTCCCTTTCTGCCCGCACCCCGCGAATCCTTGACGCCACCCACGCCGTAGTGGTACAAACCGTCGGGGTCTCAGCTCTGACACTAAGGGGAATTTCCGGCCATGTCATTCCGCAAAACTTTGCTGTCTGCAGCATGCATTCTGGTAGGTTTCTGCGCCGCCCGAGTCTCGGCTCAGACCGCTGTCACTACATATCATTACGACAATTTCCGCACGGGCTGGAATTCCCACGAAACAGTGCTCACTCCCGCCAGCGTGAACAAGTCATCCTTCACCGCCCTTTTTTCCATAAGGCTCGATGATCAGGTGGATGCCCAGCCGCTATTTGTTCCTAATGTGGACATCACCACAGGAGGATTTCAAGGTTTCCACGATGTTGTCTACGTCACCTCGGAAAATAACACCATCTATGCCATTGACGCTCGCAGCGGCACGGTGCTGCTGAGTACTAACTTCGGAACGCCTGTTCATTATCCGCTCGGTTGTAACAACAATGGACCCAACGTCGGAATGCACTCCACACCGGTGATTGACCTTTCCAGCAAAACGTTTTACACCATCGTTTATACCCAGGATTCCACCGGTCCCGCCTATCGCGTCCACGCACTTGATCTAGGCACCCTTTCTGACAAGGTCTCCCCTCAAGTTGTCGCGGCTTCCCACACTCTCACCGATGGCACCACCTTCACCTTTAATGCCACTTATCAGCGCCAGCGTCCCGGCCTGCTTCTCGCCAATGGCAATATTTACGCCGGCTTCGGCAGTTTCTGCGATTTTGCCGCCAATGTGTCTCGTGGCTGGCTGCTTGGCTGGAATACCGGCACGCTGACTCCGCTGCCCGCCAATGAACTTTTCGATACCCAGGCTACCTCGCCGGATAATTTCTTCCTCTCTTCCATTTGGATGTCCGGCTACGGTCTGGCCGCCGATGATTCTGGGAACATTCTCGTGGTTACCGGCAATTCCGATTACTCCGGCACGACCTACGACGGGATTACCAACATTCAGGAAAGCGTCCTCAAACTTTCTCCCGATCTGCTCACCGTGCTGGATCTTTTTACCCCCAGCGATCAGGGCACCCTCGATATGTACGACGAAGACTTTGGCTCTGGCGGCGTTCTCGTGCTACCCGACCAATCTGGCTCGACTCCCCATCTTGCTGTCGCGGCGGGCAAGGAAGGTAACATGTTTTTCATGAACGAGGATAACCTGGNNTTACCTGGGTGGGTATTCTCCCCTGGTCAACAACGTCCTCGGTACCTATTACGTCGGCGGCTGCTGGTGCGGCCAGTCTTACTATGTGGATACCGACGGTATTGCGCGCGTGGTATCCAGCGGCGGGAACAGTGTCGGTATTTGGAAATTGCAAACCTCGCCGTCGCCCTCTCTTACCCTGGTCTCGACTTCCCGATCTCTTGTCGGCGGTCAGGACCCGGGATTTTTCACTTCCATTTCTTCCAATGGCACTTCGAATCCCATTATTTGGGCTCTCTCCAGGCCCCTTTCCACCTCCCAGCCGGAAATTTATCTTTATGCTTTAAATCCCGATGGCAACGGAGGCTCCCAGAAACTTCTTGTCCGGGCTCCCGCGGGCATTTGGCCCAATCAGGGAGGCAATTCAAATCTTGTGCCTGTCATCGCCAATGGCCAGGTTTACGTTGCCGCCTATAAGCGTCTGATTATCTTTGGTCTCAAACCTGGCCAAAAGCACGGAAACTAGCGAATTACCCGGACTCGCCCCGTCGGACACGCTCTATGTGGATTGAACATCAACGTAGAGCCCGCGCGCGCGCGCCATTCCCCCGTTAAGCGTAACTTCCGCTTTGGCAACGGGCAGTTTTTTCCCTGATGGCGAGGTTGGCGCAATGTTGATTGTAAAATCTCCTACGACGTCCCCAGACTTCAAGCAAATAATCCCGTGGAGCGTGGCAAGCAGATTCAGCTCTTTGACCGCCTCCGGGGACATGCCTTGAATTGAGGCTTTCAATTGAACTCGGTCGGCGATGCGGATAACGCTCACAGAGCCGTCAACTTCTTGAAGTATTTTTTCACAGAAAAGTGCGGCAGTTAAATACGGTAACGGTTTTTCATCCATTTGACACTCGAACCTTCCGCTTTGCACATTTGGAGCCAGATGAGCAGGACAGGACTATACACGATTTTCTCGTCCACTTTCACCTTTCCCGCCGTGCGACGCTTCGGTCACGATGGCGAAAAAAGACAACGACTCGCGAACGCGACTCCTCGCCAAACGTGAACTCGAGAGCGCCACACGCGCTCGAATTTTCTGCATTTCCGCACCAACCGAAGCAGACTCGAATCTTTTGCATCTTGCGCTCTGCGGCCAATAATGCGCGCGCCGCCATAATATGTTTCGCCCATCTTCACTGTCGAACCCACCAACTGCACCTCGCCGAGAGCGACGAAAGAAAGCAAGACCCGAATCTGTGAATAGGGGCCAGTATCGGCGCGGTGGGGATGTGCTATAAATTCAATATGAGACGCGCTGAGCAGACAGCAGGAAGAGTTCGCCGATTTGCCGCGCCCAGCAACACAGGTTACGTGGTTTTCGCGCTTGGCTGCGCTGCCGCGATCACACTATTGGCCCCGTTTTTACTAGCCGATGCTCACGCGTCTCGACTCGCGCAATCTTCGCAAACGGCTGGGACTGGCGCAACTCAAGCCGCGCAGCCGACGCAGCCAACTCCGACAGCAACTGGTTCTACGCCACCGGCAACTTCGGTCGCGCAGTCAGCGCAAACGGCGAATCCTCCCGCGAATGTTCCCACCAGTCCGCCCGCGCAGAACGCTCCTGAAATGACCACCACTGACCATGACGCCACACTGCGCGTCCGTTCCAACCTTGTCCTTGTGCGCGTCATCGTCCGGGATTCCAAGGGGCAGGCTGTGCCCTGGCTGAAGAAGGAGGATTTCACTCTCTACGACGAGCGCAAGCCCCAGCTAATCACCCAATTTACCACCCGCATCGCCGGGCAATTCCCTTCCAGCGGCAGCGCCCCCACTTCCAATTCCGTGGCCAGCACGTCCCCTTCGGACAACTCGCAGACAGGCTTGCCCGAGCATTACATTGGCCTTTACTTCGACGACATTCACATCAGCTTGCAGGATCTTCAGTTCATGCGGGTGGCCGCCTTGCGCTATATCGCGACATCTCTCCGTCCCGAGGATCGCGCCGGTGTATTTACCTCTTCCGGTGAATTGCAACAGGACTTTACCAGCGACCGCGAAAAACTCTCCGCGGCCATTCGCCGTCTTCTTCCCCGCCCTCTCTATACGCCACCAACGATTTTATGTCCCGATATTGGCGCTTATCAGGCCTGGCTCATCGTCAATACCAATGACATCAATGCCATCGAATCCGCCGCTGACGAAATTGTTCATTGCCAATACGCCGACAATCAGTCTCTGTTGGCCCAAGCCCAGATTCAGGCCAGCGGTCTCGCCAATGCTCAGTTGGAACAATCCAATAACGAGGAAATTTACACCCTCCGAGGCCTGGATGGCCTGATTCGCCGGATGTCCACCCTTCCCGGCGAACGCACCGCCATTCTGCTCTCACCCGGCTTTCTTTCCCGCGACGATCTTACCGGTATAGACGATCTGATTGATCGCGCCCTGCACGCCAATGTCACCATCAGTTCGCTGGACGCCCGCGGCCTTTACACGCCTCCCGCGATGGGCGATATAAGCGAAGATCAGGGCCTCACACCCATCAGCGTCGGACCTCGCGCCGTCATCGAAAACGAGGCCGCTCTGGTCTATAGCGAACCTCTGGCCCAAATTGCGTATGGCACGGGCGGAGCGCTATTCCAGGACAACAACGACATGGACGCTGGATTCCGCCTCACCGCCGGCGCGCCCGGCGAATCCTATCTCCTCGCGTTTGTTCCCCCCGCGTCAAAGAAAAGCGGCGACTATCACAAGCTCAGCGTGAAACTCAATAGCCCCGCGCTGAAAGGGCTGCAGGTTCAGGCCCGCCCCGGCTACTTCACCAACAAGCCGTCAGCTCCCGGCGCCTCCGCCGAAGAGGATATTGCCGAAGCGGTGTATTCCCAGCAGCCTTTCGATGAACTACCCCTTGATGTCCATACGCGCTTTTATTCCGCGGCAGGCAGTGGACAGGCGGTTCTATCGGTAATGACTCATCTCGATACCCGCTCGCTTCATTTTCACAAGCAGGAGGGCCGCAACCTCGACAACCTCACCCTCGTCACCGCCCTCTTCGATTCCAACGGAAACTATTTGAAAGGCCTGGAGAAAACCGTGGAGTTTCGTTTGCGCGACGATACTCGAGCCAGTTTGGAAGCCGCGGGCATCACGTTAAAAAGCACATTCGACGTCGCCACCGGCCGTTACGTAGTGCGCTCCGTGGTCCGCGACGCCAACGGACCCGCTCTCGCCGCCGCCACTCGCACCGTTGACATCCCTTAGAGAATTAAGGCGCTTTGAAGCCGCGTTTCGGAACCACCGGCGAGTTTTGCACCTCCCGCGCGACACATCATCTTGAGCGGAGCGAAAGGTCTACATTGTTATCGCATTTCAAATAGGGAGCTCCGCCGACATCGCCACCACCCTCGATCATTCCGATGGCGCTCTCCGCGACGGAGGAATCTCTCTTGCTGTTCTTGTACTTGTATTGCAGTATTGCTTAGCGTGTAACGGGGGGAGCCCATGAAACATCTATCGCTTGTCTTTATTCTGGCCGCCACTGCCTTCATCGTTGCGCCGCCGTCAGCCTCTCCGCAACCCGCGCGAGGGAACTCCACGCGGCAGTCGCCACCACCAGCCCCCCAGCAGCCTTCTCCGCCGGCATCCTCAAAGATGCCTCCACCGGGGAATAGCTCGCCTTCCACCGCTCAGCCTTCCAGTGCCCAGCAAGTCATTCGCACGGAAACCCTCACGGTCCGCGTGGACGCCGTCGTCATCGACAAAAAGGGCAACTACGTCAGCGATCTCACCGCCAAGGATTTCAAGGTTCTTGAGGACAATAAAGAGCGCGCCGTCACCACCTTCACCCGCGGCACCGATCCCGTCGCTCCCGGCGAACCCCTCCAGCGTCACTACATCGTTTTATTTTTTGACAATTCCAGCATGTCCGCCGGCGACCAGTTGCAAGCCCGCAAAGCTGCCGCCAGCTTCGTTACGAAGACGGCTTCTCCCGAGCACATGATGGCCGTCGCGGAATTTACCGGAGCACTCACCCTGACCCAGAATTTCACCGCCAACACGACTNNTTAGCGGGTTCAAGGGCAGCGGAACCACCCCAACGCCGGATGCCAATGCCGATGCGCCGTCTACCGAGTTTGTTCCACCTCCGGCCTGGGGAGGAAACCTCAATAATTCCGAATCCGACTTTGCCGCGCGCACGCTTCTCCTGGCTTTGCGCGACCTCTCCAAATCGCTGGCCGCGATTCCCGGAAGAAAAACACTTGTCCTCTTCACTTCTGGTTTTCCGCTGACTCCCGACGCCGTTGACCAGGTTAGCGCCACGATTGACGCCGCCAACAAGGCCGACGTCGCCATTTATCCCCTGGACGTTNNCACCACCCCCGGTGCAATGGCCTTTCCCTACTCAATGCCGCCTAACGACGATTCGCGGGTGAGCGCTGGTCCTGATCCCGCGACAGACATCCCCAATCGCGATTCTGGAAATTCGCAAAGCGGTGCGCATCTTATATTAGCTGCCTATGCTCCCTTTCAACGCATTGGCGGTGGCCGCACAGGAGGAGGTGGCACTGGCGGTGGCGGAATCGGCGGTCATGGAACGGGCGGCACTGGGGGTACCGGCGGTCGCGGTGGCACAGGCACTGGCGGTACCGGTGTTCGTACTGGCACGCCCTACGGCGTTCCAACCAACATGCAGCCTTCCGTGCTCTTGCCCAGCGTTCCCCTCAGTATCGCCAGCAATCAGCAGGTGATTTATATGCTCGCCTCCGGCACGGGTGGATTTCCGATTCTAGATACGAACGATCTCGTTGGCGGCATGGATCGGGTAGTCCGCGAGCTGAATTCCTACTACATCCTGGGCTACGCCCCCGCGGGCGATCCCAAGGCTGGCGCGTGCCATACGATTAGCGTGAAAATTGACGTTCCTCATACCAACGTTCGCTCCCGCACAGGCTACTGCGACTCGAAGGGTAACGACGTCCTGGCTGGCGTGCCCGAGGGTGCCGCGCTCGAAGCCCAGGCCCGCGCCATCCCCGGGAACACCGGCGGCGATTCTTCCCTGTCCGCCCAGGCCCCGTTTTTCTATACCAGCGGAGGTGTTGCCCGCGTAGCGCTGGTCGCCCAATTACCGCCCAATGCCTTACATTCCCTGCCAGTCGAAAAAGGTAAGCTCGCGCCCGTGGACGTGCTCGGCATCGTTACCCGCGCTGATGGCTCAGTGGCCGCGCGCTTCAGCGATAGCGTCAATCTGGAAAAGGATGAATTGAACGATTTGAAGAAGAAGCCGTTCGATTACCAGAACAGCTTCGATGTGGCCCCCGGCCGGTATGAGTTGAAGGTTGTCTTCGGCGCTGGATCGGAAAAGCTGGCCGCATGGGAACAGCCGCTGGCCATCCCACCCTATGACGGCAAATCCATGGCCCTCAGTCCTCTTGTTCTGGGTAATGACGTTCAGCCTATTTCCGCCACTTCGGCTACGCTCAATGCCGAATTGGTGGAGGACCGCAAGACCCTTACCGCCCTGGGTTTTGAATTGACGCCCTCGCCTGTCCTTCGATTCGACAAGAAAAAGCCGTTGGGTTTTTACGTGGAAATCTACGATCCCGGAGTTGCCCACGCGCCTGCCGCTCGTGTCGCCATGATCTACGTCTTGATTGATGAAGCTACCGGCAAGCAGGCCTATAACTCCGGCGGTCTGGCGGTTACCCAGTTTCAAGCGGCTGGAAATCCGGTGATTCCAGTGATGTTCCGGCTACCCGCTGACAAGCTCACAGCGGGAAAATATCGCCTTGACGTTCAGGCCGCCGACGACCAAAAACTGCACACTCGCGTCAACAGCGCCCATTTCACACTGGAATAAGCTCTAACGATCTGAAAAAGAATTCCCCGTCGGAATTCTGACTGGCCAAATTTAGGAAGCTGCCGGTTGCATGCCGAAAAAGGGTGTCCCTGCGAGCACAGTCTCAATGCCATGCAGAATGGTTTCGAAAGATGATTTGGAGATAGCCCCCTTAAACCCAACGGAACGCGCCTTGGAGACCATGGCAGGGTCCACCGTGTGCAGGGTAAATAGAAGGAGAGGGATATCCGGTGCTGCTGCATGAATTGCTTCTGCAGCCTGAAATCCATTCATATGCGGCATCGTCAGATCCAGTACAACCAGATCCGGTGTCAGCCGCGCCGCCTGCTCCACCGCATCCGCGCCGTCCGCGGCTTCCCCGCAGACTTCCCACCCCTCATGGCTCTCAATGAGCCGACAAAGAGCGTAGCGCGTGGGTGCGCTGTCGTCCGCGATCAGGATTCGACTCACCGGTGATCTCGCCGTCCTTTCATCCACCACGATTCATCCCGTAATATCCACTGTTCGATAACCTACATAGGTCCGCGCGATTAGGTAATACCAGAAAGACGGTATAAAACAATCTTTGCTTACTCGGTCATTTTCAATAAGAGGGAGTATGGTGACACGACGGTTGAAATCCATGCAATCATCTGGGCGCTCCAATTTGAGCGGTACGAGGGTTTCCAACGAAATTTTGAATCGCATTCCTGCTCGCGAATTCGATCTCATTCGGCCGCACTTGGAATTTGTCAAGTTAAGCAGCCACCTTCGTCTTAATGAACCCGATCAAAAAATTGAAGCCGCCTATTTCCCCAATAGCGGCATGATTTCCCTCGTTATTGTGATGTCCACGGGCCGAGCGGTGGAGGTGGGCGTCACCGGGCGCGAGGGCTTTGCTGGCGCGCCCGCCGCCGCCGGTGTCGCCCGTAGCCCCGTTAGGGAAATCGTGCAGGTACCTGGCGAAGGCTTTTACATTAGGGTCAAGGCACTGCACCAGGTCATGAAATCGGCCCCCCTGCTGAATGGGTTGCTGTCTCAGTATTCAGTTCTTCTTGCCATGCAGATGGCCCAGACCGCTGCCTGCAATCGTCTCCATCACGTGGAGAGTCGCCTCTCTCGCTGGCTCCTGATGACCGAGGACCGCGTCCAGGAAGAATATCTGGCCATCACTCACGATTTTCTCGCGGAAATGTTGGGCACGGACCGCCCCAGCGTCAGCCTCGCGGCCGCGAGATTGCAGCGCAAAGGCCTCATCCAATATAAGCGCGCTGCCGTTAAAATTATTAATCGCGCGCACCTTGAATTGGCCTCTTGTGAATGTTACGCGGCCGTAAAGAAATTCAATCGCCAGCTTGGGCTCGTCTAGTTCCCTGCCGCCATCAGTCTTCTGATAAAAGCATCACTTTCCCGCGATCTCGTAGTACACTTTGGGCCGTCCGACCGCTTTCCGAATCCTTTCTCGCGCAGCCGCGTGACTCTCAACCATTCGGCGGCGGCGGCCAAAGAGCGCGGGCTATCTCTCAGGAGGAGAAATATGAACGTATCTGTTCGCTTTTTATTTATGGCTGCCATCGCGCTTTCCGGCGCATCGCTGGCCATTGCGCAGCAGCCCGCATCTGCCGATTCCATGCCCGTTCCGAAGGTGATCACCATCACTCGTGAATACGTAAAGCCCGGTAGGACTGGCGAGCATGCAAAAGTCGAATCGACCTTTGCCCGCGCGTTCGCACAGGCTAATGTTCAGTACCGCTATCTTGCCATGGCCTCCATCACCGGCCCCGATGAGGCATGGTTTATTTCCGGCTACGACTCCTTCGCCGATATGGAGAAAGCCGACACCTCTATCATGGGGAACGCCGCTCTGATGTCCCAGTTTGATCGCATGGCTCCGGCCGATGGCGATCTGCTTTCCGGCAGCGACCGTATTATCGCCAGCTACCGCCAGGACTTGAGCTACCATTCCGAAGGTTCCGATTCTCTTGCCCAGATGCGCTATTTCGACGTGGATATCGCGCACGTCCGCCCCGGCCACATGAAGGAATATGAGGAAATCATCAAGCTCTTCAAGGCCGCTAGCGACAAGGCAAATACCGGCGACCATTTTGAAGCCTTTGAAGTCCAATCCGGCGCTCCTGAGGGCACCATCCTCTTTTTCAGCGGCCGTAAGTCCCTCGCCATTTTTGATCAGTTCCAGGAAACTTATGGCAAGAAATTTGACGACGCCTTGGGGGAAAGCGGTCAGAAAAAAATGCGCGAACTCCAAGCCGCATCGGTGGAAAGGGAAGAAGATCGTCTTTTTGCCTTCAGTCCTCGCATGAGTTACGTTCCTGATTCCTGGATCAAGGCTGATCCCAGTTTTTGGCAGCCCAAACCCATGGCGGCCAACCCCGCGGGGGGCATGAGAGCGCGTAAAAAGAAGGACGCCACCGCCGCACCCCCCGCGCAATAGTCGCCCTGTAGCCACTCGGCAGACTCGCTTAGAAAGCGATGTTCGGCGATGGCGCGGCGATCGCCGCGCCANNGGATGATGGGAATTCGCGGTTATGCCTGGGCTTGCCGTAACCGTTCACGGAAGTGTTCTTTCCAAATATCGGGCAGGGCAGCCACGCGGAGTGCCCGCCTGGCGGAATGAATTTCGGCCTCACCGTAATTTTTCGCTACATACAAGTGGGTAATTTCCGAAATGGACACGGCATTTGAGTCCCACGTGATGCTCTTGATTTCATCGCCGGCGCCTACATCCCCCTCACGAACGACGGCAACATAAAACCCAGTCCTTCCGCTGGCAAGGAATCGCCGGACCATATCATCAGCCTGGAATTTTATGCCGAGCTTATAACACGGCATGCGCGGCTGAGTTACAACCACATTCGCCGAGCCGAGGGAAAATGTATCCCCGACGTGAATCGAATCTTCCGCCATGCCTTCTGTCGCGAAATTCTCCCCAAACGCGCTGGAATCAAACTTCCAGCTTGGCAATTCCTTTTTCCAGTAGTCATAGTGCTCGACGGGGTAGCAGTAAGCGGCCTTGTCCACTCCCCCGTGAACGCTTAAGTCCGCCTAGCTGTCTCCGTCCAAATTGAGCTTTCGCAATGCGATCCGGCCTGCAACCGGCTCCTTGAAGATGGCCGTGCTCACGGTTACCCCGTGCCAAACCACTTCTTGCGGCAGCCCCGTACTCAATGAAACCAGTTGCATTTTTCTCCCTCCAGTGTGAGAAAACTCATTTTATCTCACTTCACACAGGCACCGGATGAATCATCGCGAATTCGTATCAAGAACCTCCGCGCCACACTCCCTGTGCCCCAACGACTCCAGCCTCCGGAAATTCGCGCAAATGCGCCGACGCAAGTTCCCGCAATGCGGTTCAGCGCCGTTTCAGGCAGAATAGAACGCTGTTTTGCTTGAGACAGCAGGGAAATGTCACAGCGCGACAAAACTGACAACAAGACTTCCGCAGGAGACCGCGACATACATGCAGCGGGCGGCGCGAAAAACGTCCCCGATGTCGTCGCGGATGTCTCGCCCAACCTTTCCGCCAAAGCCCAACGTGGCGGATTGCTCGCCCTTCTTCGCCGGGCTGCACGCCCCGGCGATGGCAGCGGACGTTTCGCCGCTCTCGTCGCCGCCGGTATCTTCCTAAGCCGCATCGCCGGCCTCGTTCGCGATCGGGTTTTCGCTCACTACTTCGGCAATTCCGACGCCGCGGACGCCTTCCGCGCCGCGTTCCGCATTCCCAATTTTCTCCAAAATCTTTTTGGCGAAGGCGTCCTTTCCGCCTCCTTCATTCCCGTATATGCTGGCTTGCTTGCGCAAAAAGACGAGAAGGAAGCTCGCCGCGCCGCTCTCGCCGTTGCTTCCCTCCTGGCCATGATTACTTCCCTGCTGGTGCTGTTCGGCGTACTCACCACGCCCTGGCTGATTGACGCGATCGCTCCCGGCTTTTCCGGCGCAAAGCGCGAACTGACCATCCATCTTGTCCGCGTTTTCTTTCCGGGCGCCGGCCTGCTGGTTTTTTCCGCGTGGTGCCTCGGCGTCTTGAATAGCCACCGCAAGTTTTTTATTTCCTACACCGCGCCCGTTGCGTGGAACGCCGCCATCATCGCCACCTTGCTATCTTTCGGCGGCCGCCAGCATCAATTTCATCTTGCCAGCACCGTCGCGTGGGGCTCCGTATTAGGCAGCGGATTTCAGTTCGCCATTCAGCTCCCCATGGTCATTCGCTTGATTGGGCCGGGTGCGTCCGCCCTTCCCCAAAGACTTTTCGCGTGGGGATCGGAGAGTGTTCGAACCATCGTCCGCAATTTCACGCCCGTATTCATCAGCCGTGGAGTCGTCCAGCTCAGCGCCTACGTGGACGCGCTTCTCGCCAGCCTTCTGCCTACCGGCGCTGTAGCCGCGCTCGCGTATGCGCAGACGATTTATACCCTGCCGGTCAGCCTCTTCGGTATGTCTGTATCCGCTGCGGAATTGCCGGTGATGTCCAGCGCCGTCGTATGGGATGCGGGCGCCTACGCCGCGCTTCGCACGCGCCTGGACGCCGGATTGCGGCGCATCGCTTACTTCGTCGTGCCGTCAGCGGTCGCCTTTCTCGCGCTGGGAGATGTGGTCGCCGCCGCTATTTATCAGTCCGGCCGTTTCACTCACGCTGATGCAATGTATGTTTGGGGAATCCTGGCGGGGTCCGGCGTTGGTTTGCTGGCGTCAACGCTTGGCCGGCTTTATTCTTCCACCTTTTACGCTCTTCGCGATACCCGAACGCCACTGCGTTTCGCCATCATTCGCGTCGCGCTCACCACCGTGCTGGGTTATCTCGCCGCGTTGCACGCGCCGCACTGGCTGGGGATTTCACCCCGTTGGGGAACGGCCGGCCTCACCATCACCGCCGGCATCGCTGGCTGGATTGAATTCCTGCTTCTTCGCCGCGCTTTGAATCGCCGCATCGGACCGACCGGCCTGCCGGTCAGTTATTCCGCTCGCGTTTGGAGCACTGCTCTGGCCTCCGCGGCTCTCGCCTGGGGAGTGCGCTTCGCATTGGCTTCCCACGCTCTCGCCGCCAGCGCCCTGCGGCATGGCGTCTCCGCCCTGCCGCTCGCTCATCCTCAATCATCTTCCGCTGGATTTATTCCGAATCACTCCATGGCATTCTGGCTTATCTCTCGCGTTCATTCCGCCACCCAACTGGAACTGGCTTCACGCCATCCCGTATTCACCGGGATCGCGGTTCTGGGCGCTTACGGTTTCGCCTATGTCGCCGGCACTTCTGTCCTGCGCCTACATCCGCGCTGAATTCGCCCAAATGGCCTGACCTTGTTTCGCAACTTAACCCGGCACTCGCATCTCTTCATACATCTTGACATTCACTCCCGCGCATCTCACGATGTACTCGTGCGAACGCTAGTCCAGCGGTCTTCATTTCGTAACTCGGCTTGGTGCCGCATGGCCTCGCTCTTAACTTGGACCTTTGTGCTGCCGGCAATAATGCTATCTCTGCCGGTATCGTCCCACGCACAAGCTCCTTCGCCCGCTTCACCCCAGAACGCGTTGCCTCATTCTGTCTCACCCGGTCGCGGCCCTGCGCCTATTTCTCCTTCCAACGCTACCGTCCCGCCCGCCCCCGCACTTCCGCTTCCGCAGCAAGGCGCGGCGGCCCCACCCGCGTCACAAACCGTGGCGGCCCTTGGTCCCCCTCCGCACGTCGAATGGCGCAATAATCAGCTATCCGTTCGCGCCGATGATTACCCGCTCTCCCGAATTATTCAGCATGTGGCCCATATAGCCGATGTGGATGTCGTCGGCCTCGATAAAATCAACGGGCGCGCCAGCATAAGTTTTGCGAGTCAAAACCTTCCCCAGGCATTCGACCTGCTCCTTCCAGGGTGGGACTATGCTTTCGCCCAGCCCAATCCTTCTCTGGGCCGCCGAGGACAGCTTATGATTCTGGCTCGCGGCGGGGCCGTACCCGATTTGCCCAAGCCCGCTCCCGCTGTTGCTCCTGGCCCCGCTGGAAAGGGTGCCGATGATGACGACTGGGATGACAATTCTCCCGAAGAACAAGCCGCCATTACCAAACTCAAGCAGGCTGCGGCGCGCGGCGATCAGCAGACGCTCAAGACCGCCATCACCAATCCCGATTCCCAGATTCAGCAAAACGCCTTTGATTTACTGAAGGCCATTGACCTCCAGGCTGCAATTGACGCTCTGTTGCCGGCGACAAGTAGTATCGATGCTCAGGTAGCCGTGCAGTCGCTTGCTTTGCTCCAGCGTTCCGGCGCTGACCCTGACACGATTTTGAACGCCCTAGGCCAGTCCATGGATAGCTCCGTCGCCAGTGTAAAGGCATACGCCGTACAGTCGCTTCCCAATTATGGACAGGATTCGCTACGGTTCATGTTGCAGGCGATGTCTGACCCTGACCGAAATATTCGTCTCAGCGTCCTGCAGGCAGCAGCGCGTTTTCCCTGGGCGTCCTCGATTGTGCAGCAAGCCGCGTCTGATCAAGACCAGCAGGTGCGCGACATGGCCGCCCAATTTCTTCACCAACAGGAACAACAGGCTCAAGCGATACTAGCTCAGCAAGACCAACCTGCCGCTCAGCCATCACCAGGTCAAACAATTCAGGTTCAGCCCAATCAACCGGGGCAGAACTCCCAAACCATCGCTGCCCAGCCCGATTCCCCGCAAGACTCCGATTCCAATAGTGACGCCGACCAGAGCACCCCCGACGACGACAATAGCGACACACCCAAGTAGTCTGTCTCTACTTTGTTCGGCTCGCGTGGCCGACGTTTACGCGTTTTTTCTAGTACGTAAATGACTGGAGTTGGCCCACCCCGATTGAGTTGGTCACGTCCACGAAACCGCTGCGGTCGCTGGGGTGAAGGGCAATATGCACGGGAAACACGTCAAATCTTTGGGTATAGAAGTTGAGTCCGTTGAGAACCTCAAGTATGCCACCCTGAGGCGTATACACGTAGATTGTGCTCTGGTTCTCCACCAGGCTGGAGATGGGTTGGGCCACCAGAAAGAGCTAATTGATAGGGTCAAACTCAACAACAACCTTAAGGCAAATGACAATAATTTTGCATGACGGTGACACAACCCGCAGCAACTGACGCGTATGGTTAATCCCGCAAGACGCGTCACACCTTTACAGGGAGGGTGGTGGATGCAATATCCGCTTTCCTGTCAGGCTCGCGCAACGGATGTTCAAGGAGATCACACATGAGACTATTAGCTTTCCTGAAACACCAATCGCCAATCAACGGCAGCCAACCCAAATTCACCTTCGGAGGCCGTGCTCTGTTTTGCTTGCTTCTCTGCCTGGGCATTGCGGGGTCTTCGAAAACCGCCATGGCGCAGGCCGGCAGCCTGGACCCAACTTNNCAAGTGGATGCCTCGATTGCCATCGCAGTCGCTCTCCAGAGTGATGGCAAGATCATTGCCGGCGGAGCTGTTCCAAGCGGGGTAAGCCAGACGGTTGCCCTGGTGCGGCTCAACACCAATGGCACCCTCGATACCACCTTCGGCTCGGGGGGCTTCGTGACCAACGACTTTGGCGTTGAATTTGCCGAGGTCTATGGCATAGCCGTGCTGTCGGACGGAAAGATCGTCGCCGCCGCCGAGGGGATTACAGGAGGATCCATTGGCCGGTTTAACTCCAACGGCTCCGTGGACACTACTTTCGGCATCAACGGCTTTGCGGTCTCAAACCAAGTGAACGGCGAGGGAGGCCCAGCAGCTATGGCTATCCAGCCCGACGGCGACATAATTGTAACGGGCAATAGCGTCATGGCACGTTATACCGCGGAAGGCGCGCTGGATCCAACCTTCGGGACTGATGGAATCGCTCCCTTGGGCGGTGGTTTTGCCAGCGGGATCGTGTTACAACCTGATGGCAAGATACTCATCACCAGTGGCTCATCCGCGTCACACCAGGTATCAACAGTCCCACCCCAGTTGCCAGCCGCGTCACAAGGCGTGATTGCGCGCTACAAGACGAATGGCAGCCTGGATCAGAGCTTTGGCATCTCGGGGCAAGCGGCAAGCGTGACCTCGGTGGCTGGCATCGCCCTCCAAAGTGACGGCAAAATCGTGGTTGCCGGGACCATCAACAGTCAGTTGATTGTCGGCAGCAACCAGACGGGGTTCGGCTTGGTCCGCTACAACACCAACAGCGGCATTGATACCAGTTTTGGCACACGCGGCGGAGTCATCACAGGGTTTCCACCGGCTGCCGCAGGTTTCGCGCTGGTGATTCAAACCAATGGCGACATCGTTGTTGCGGGGCAGACCATTACCGGCACGGGGAGCTTTGCGACCTCCTTCGCATTGGCCCGCTACACCAGCGCCGGAAGGCTGGACCCGACTTTCGGTACAGGGGGCAAAGTGACTACCACTTTGGGAAGCAATACTGTGTCCTGGATTTCATCGCTGGTTCTGCAAACCGACGGAAAAATCGTGGCTGTGGGAAACACCGGCGCCAATACTGGTGAATTCCTCGATAACTTCGTTGTCGCGCGCTACCTGACTCAGTAACCGCTGATCCGTCATATGATTCGCGGTCTGTATTACGCTGCTTATCAATAATGCCGCCTCCGGGCGGCATTATTGTTTGATCCCATTTTGGAGATGAAATTGGTGCGGTTATGGGGTGCGGGAGTTTGCTCCCGCGCCGTCGACTGTGCGCCTGTGCGTTCCGCCTTCCGGAGTTGGTTATGTAGCGTCACCGCTGCCCCTTTACCCTGAATCAGCATTGGCAGACGAAGGGCCAGCCTTTGGCTTGCTGGATTCTCCTTTTGCGAGCAGGTGCGCGAAATGGCCGCCCAATTTCTCCACCAACAGGAACAACAGGCTTAAGCGCTACAGGCTCAGCAAAACCAATCCGCTCAGCCCTCACCGGGTCAAACAGTTCAGGTTCAGCCCCCAAACCATCGCTGGCCAGCCCGATTCCTCGCAAGAATTCGATTCCAATAGTGAGGCAGACCAAAACACCCCCGACGACAGTGACACCCCCAAGTAGGGCGGCGGTAGGCGGATTCGGGGATGCGCCTGTTACTGGTTGACTACTTGTAGAATTTGCTGGGAGCTATTCGCGATAAAATTCTCATCGCCCAGGTAACGCGCGGTTACCTTGTCAGTGCCGGCGGGCAGTTTGGAGGTGGTGTACGTGGCTACTCCATTCACCAGCGCAACGGAACGTCTGCCACTGCCCATCTCAAAGCTGACCGTGCCAGTCGGAAGGGGCTGGCCCTCCAATGACCCAGTAACTGTTGCCGTGAACGTTACAGGCTGGTCCTTTGTGGATGGATTGGGTGCGCTCGTCAATGTTACTTTGGTGCCGGAATTATTCAGTAAAATACTCACTGTGCTGGGTGTGAAGTTTGGTGTCGTTAAGTCCGTAGCGCCATCATTGTTAAAATCGCCGGCCGCTATCCATCCTGGCTGCATGCCGACCCCAAAACTCGCGAACGGTTGAAAGGTTCCATCCCCGTTGCCGAGCAAAACGCTGGCGGCCGCGCCAGAACCATCCGCAACCGCTAAATCCTGATTGCCATCATTGTTAAAATCGCCGATCACTACGGAATCGGGACTGCCGCCAGCGGAGTAAGCGATCGAGCCTTGCAGAGTTCCGTCGCCATTGCCCAGCATTACACATATTTCTCCACCAGCAATTGCCAGATCCAGCTTGCCATCGTGGTTTAAATCTCCCACAGCGAGGGGGCCATCGCAGGCTCCAGAACTGTAAATCATGGGAGGCTTGAATGTTCCGTCGCCATTTCCAAGCAGGATACTGACCATGTTTCCCTGCCAACTTGACACCGCTATATCCAGCTTCCCGTCGCGATTGAAGTCGCCCACTTGCACGTAGCCGGCTTCGAAACCGGGGGAATATTCTACTTGCCCCTGAAACGTGCCATCGCCGTTCCCCAACAAGACGCTGATCAATCCGTCTCCAAGATTGGTGGTGACCAAATCCAGCTTTCCGTCACCTCTAAAATCGCCAGTGGCGACGGATTGCGGAGAGATGCCCGTGGCGTAATCCACGTGCGCGCCAAAGGTGCCGTCACCATTGCCCAACAGAATTGATACCGCCCCCGGACCGCTCCCTTCGCACCCGTAAATANNTAAATATTCGCGCACGCGTCCGCCACGGCGATATCGGGTTTACCATCACCATTGAAGTCACCGATGGTAACGGCTATAGGCCCCCAATTGGCCGTGTAATAGACTGGTTTCTGGAATGTGCCGTCACCATTTCCTAGTACTACTGCAACGGCATTCGTGTAACCGTAGTAGTTGTTAGCCACCACAATGTCGGCATTGCGATCGTGGTTTAAATCGGCCACGGCAACCCCGACCGGTCCATTGTCCTGTTCCAGGCTAACGTCCAGCCGCGTCCGCAGGGTACCATCCCCATTACCCAAGAGGATGTTTACCGTGCTGGCATCGGTAATAAATG
>PKXT01000028.1 GCA_003133505.1 Acidobacteriota bacterium | reverse complement strand
TGCCGAACTGGCCGGTGGCATAGCCCAGTGTCTTCATTGCAGTGGCGATGGTGGGGGCAGCATCGGGGAACCCAAGTGGGGAGCCAGCCTGGCCGACGGTGGTGAGTCCGGTTCGGATCGGCAATTCGCCAGTAATGAAATTGGCGCGGCCTGCTGTGCAGCTTGCTTCAGCGTAGTAGTCAGTGAACCTCATGCCCTCAGACGCCAGTTTATCGAGGTTCGGTGTGGCATTGAGCATCATGCCTTGGTTGTAGGAGCCGAGGTTAAACCAACCAATGTCGTCTCCCATGATAACAATGATGTTCGGCNNTTCGGCTTCTTCTGCTGTGCTGATGCTCCCGGTACCGCTGCGATTCCGAGAACGGCAAGAATCAATGCAATAACCGGAACATACTTTCCGAAACCCTTCATGCACTTCCTCCTCAGTTTTACGCTCTCATTCCCCAATGGCAATCAACAGCGCAGCGGTTTCGATTGCTAGCGACTGCTTTGCTCCCGCTTGGATTGAAGCCCGCATGTTGAGAACGGATTTCGTCCCTGAATTATGGCTGCCCTGCAAGCGGGTCTTGGTACATTATTATGCATTTCAGACACCAATAACTTGGAAGCCTGTGTGTCTGCCATGTGCTGCAAATGAAAGGGGTTGTATAATTTTAAACAATAATGACACTATGCCAGGCACNNCCTGGCCGAATAGGCCTTCAATAAGCTGTCAATGCTTACCTCGCAAGAAAACCATTCCTCTGGGAAATAAATCTCAGTTGAAATTCGAGTAAATTCACAGCCCGACTGCTTTTTTTCCGATCAATACCCATGCAAGGACTGAATGAGATTTGTTAAATCTTGAGGATGAACGCGAATGACGCCCCGGCGGGGACTGTCAATGTCCGCTATGGCGAAGAACGCGATGGATAGCACAAGAGGTAGAACCAGCAAACGGCTGACTCTCGCTCCGGCCCAGTGCGAATCAAGACCGACCAACAGGTTTGAACAGAGGGCAATGGTTACCATCAGGAACCACGCCCCGGGTGGAATCCGGTTCCACCAGGCAGTTTGTGTGTATCCCTGCGAGTTCAGCACATCGTTCATACCTGAAACGGTCAGGGTAAGAACGGGTATTGGCTGCGAGGCAACCGGACTACGCACTGCCGACCAAAGCTCGGCCTGCAATTGCGCGGTAGCGGCATCGATATGCCGAAGTGCATTCTCGTCGCGAGTTTCATAAAACAAAACACGTTGATCGAGATACTTCGTCAGCAGTGCACGTACATTCATCCTATCCGCTGCTGGCAGAAAGTCCGCCCGGAGGTATTCCGTGCCGATCGCGTTGGCTTCAGCCTCTTCGTACTGTTTACGCAGATCGTATCGACTGATGGCCATAGAAAAGCTAAATCCGATGATAAGACCGAGCAACGTAAGTGTAGCGGACGTAATAAGATGCAGGTCCTGGTGTGCGTGTTCTGTTAGGTCGCCCTGCTTCTTGCGAAGAAAAAATCCCAGGCGCGCCGATAGCAACATGAGCAAGAAACAGAGAGCCGAAACGATAAGAGGATATTCTACTAAAGTCTCCATATGTTATGACCTAGTGTTCTACCTTTATTACTATCTAGACTATTAATTTGCACCCCGAAGTGGGTGTCGCCGGTTTCGGAACGCATGCCACCAGGCGGTGCATAAAAATCGAGGCGGCGGGCGGAACGAAGATCCTCACAAGTTGGTCCATGGTTGCGCAATAGACATCGAACGCGGGGTCCACTCTGGTACTGAATCCTTATATTGGGATATTTTCACGGAAATGGGTTTGCCGGATTTTAATTACTCAAATCAGATTGGGGGATAACTTCCGAGTTGCCGACTAACCAGGAGTTGGGAGTGTTTTTCGCATCATTATGCCTCGGCGATGCCGGGAATTTGCCAAGTCCGATCTAGGATCTCCTTTTCCGGCATATAGGTTCTGAGGATTAAAAGGAGCGGACACGTTTACTTCCGCCCGCCTCTATTGCGATGCGAGCCGTAAGACCGCCTACATTTTTTTCACGGGTGGCGGATTCCACCTGCCTGTCAGCGCATCGGGCTGCGGCGAGTAGAGTCGCATGGTCAGATTGAATGGCCCCTTCGGCGCGGGGAGCCAGTTAGCTTCCTTGTCCTTGCCAGGGCTGTCGCTCTGAAAATAGAGATCGAGCGAGCCGTCCGCATTGTACTTGAACGGCATCCAACTGCTCACGGCAAAGCGGTTGAGGACGTTCGCGACCTGGAAACCTTCGGCATCGTAAAGAGTGATCGACCAAAATGCGTTCGCCGGTGGAGTGGCGCCCTTGTCGAAGTGAATCGTGTACTTGTTCGCGCCGTCGAGCGGATTACCGGCCTCGTCCGCGAGATTCAAGGGATAAATCGCATCCTCGGGCAGGTTTGCGCCAAGGCCCAATTGAGTAACCATGGCGCGCTTTAGATAATAATTACCGTAGACTCCCATCGTGTCCGTATTCATCGACCAGTAGTTCTCCACCCGGGCGATTGTGGGAACCTTCCATGCCATCAGCTTCTGGGCATCCTCAGGAACGCTTTCGAGTGCCTTCTTCACTGCGGGATCCTGCTTGTCGAGGTCGAAGCTCTTGCCGCGCTCGATGCCGATGCGTTTCATCTGCGCAATGATCGGCTCATCCGTGATGTGGGGTGGGTGCAGCTTCAAAAGCTCGGCCGCGTAGGCAAAGTACTTACCGGCTGGCATCGTGTCCACTTGTACCTTCGGCGGCGTTTTCATGTCGATGGTCGGGTCGATCTTCACCTCGACGGGTTTGGACGCTTTGCCCCAATCGGAGAGCGGCGTAACCTTGTAGCCCGCCTGAATCTTGTGTACCGCATCATAGTCCTGCGGCCCGTCTGTCTTGGTGCGCCCGATGATCCAGACATACGGGGTTGGAGCGTCAATGCGCGTGAAGTCGGCCGAGACCGTTCCATTCCATCCGGGCGGAGTGATGAGGAAATTACCCGCTTGCGTGCCCGTGGTGCGCCAGCCCGGCGATGCGAAAACGTCCGTCCACATGTCGAGCATAGGGAGGAGGTAGTACCGCCCGGCCGTGTCGGGCGCGGAAACAACTACTGGCCCTTTGGTGAGATCGAGCCACGCAATGGAATAGAGCGTGTCGAAGTTCGTGCGCACGATCCCCTTGAAATTGGCGGGCGGATATTCTTGAATGCTGACGAACATATTCATCGGACCTTTGCCGAACTCTTTGCCGGGTTCGATGTTCGTAAATTGCTTCCGCGTAATGTCCATCGTCACGAGCGAATAAAAATAGATGTAGGCATCGACGCCGATGGCGTGCGCTTGGTCCTCCGTCAAGACGGAAGCCGAACCGACCGTCAAGTTCTGGGCTTGGGCAGGCACGCCGGCCCCAAGCAAGAGGCCGAGGCAAATCGTCGCAACCCCAAGAGGGATGTTTTCAAAAGACAGTTTCATTTATTTTTCACCGGCCACCCGCGTCATTGTTAGGTTTGACTAAGAACTGGGCCGATCTCCTATTGTGCCGACTACCCACGAAATTACCTGCGCTCTCATCTGCGCCCACCATAACTGCGGCCGCCCGCCCCGCCGGAGCCACCGGATCTTCGATACTGCTGGGCACGTTGCGTTGATTGTTCGCCTCGCTCCCTGTTTTGTGCCTCTTGCTGCATTCCCTGCATCTCGCTGCTGCTGTCAGGATGCTGGTAAGAATTTTGCTGGTGGGAGGAGGCGGAAGAAGACGAAGGATATTGCTGGTGGGTTTGGCTCTGGTCATGCTGAGCACTGGAGGTGTTCACGGAATTCCAGCTTCCGTTGCTGCCATACTTTTGCCAACCGCCGCCTGTGTTTTTGTAAACATTGCCGTCCGCGCTGGCGTACATGTTGCCGCCTGCCGTTTTCCCGGCGGCTGCGCTGTTCCCGTAGGCGCCACTCGCTCCCGCAGCCTTACCGCCTGAAGACGTTTGGATTGATCCGGTGGTCCCTTGGGCAGTCGTATAATGCTGCGAGGAGGCGCTCATTCCGTTCTTCGAAACCGCGGAACTTCCCCAGGAGCTGTAGGCATTGGAGCCCTGTTTGGTGGCAGCGGACGCGCCAGTATATGGGTTGTAGGCGCTGCCAGCGGCGGCACTCCCATACGGCGTGGAGACTGAAGCCGTCCTGGCAGAGGTCCCTGTGTATGGGTTGTATGATGCAGTTCTAGTAGCGGATCCATAAGGGCCGTAGGCAGTCTGTGAAACGCCGTATGCGCCCGCGGCGGTGCTATAGGGAGCGGCTCCATAGGTGTGCGCATAGGGATAGTAAGCTGGATAGCCGTAGGGGGGGTGATAAACGTAGGGAGGATAGTAATACCCTGTACCTCCCGCAATTACAGCTCCCATCGCAGCGCCCATAACGAACGCCCCCATATAGCCAGCGGTGTAGCTGGCTTGGATATTACCATCAGAGGTTAAGTCCTGTGTTACGTATGTGACATTATAGACCGGTGAGCTAGGCGGAATCGTATAGATTACCTGGGGCACAGATTCCGCGGTTAGCCAAGGTCCCTGGGCGTTTCCGGCTACAAACCAAATTCCCTGTAGGCAGAGATAATAGAAATTGCCAACCTGGATGACCTTTTGCGCGGTGTTCGTCGCATATGACATCGACGTCCCTTCAATCGAAGCAAACTGGGGCGATCCATAATATGTTACGCTCGCGTTTGCCGCAGCAACGTTTGGATTTACTGTGACCCGAGTGGGGATTTGCGCCATGAGGACAGAATCCCTGGCTTCCTCAGTGCCTGGAACGGAGGGTAGAACCTGCGCGGGAGGGGTATCAGCTGGAATCTGAGCGAAGTCAGCGGGAAGGCTCGGCGTCGCAAAGGTCCATGGCCCCTGAAGACTACCGGCGGTGAACCACCGACCGGACGTCAAGTAATAGTATTGGTTCGTGGGCGAGTAAACGAAAAGATAGCTCCTGGTATTGGTGGCATAAACCAATTGGGTTCCCCGAATTGCGGAATAAACGGGTTGTCCATCGAAAAGAATAACGTTGGCCGGTGCGGTGCTGTAGAAAACCGTAGGTCCAACGGAATTGGAGGTTACCGGTGCTGGTGGAATAAAACTCTTGAGGGCCACCCACTGTGGGTCGTTGAGGAGCCGGTTCATGTCCTTGGGGAGGTTTGCCGCTGGCGACCATGGACCTTGCAGGCTGTTTGACGTCAGCCATTGCTCGCCGGCCAACAAATAATAAGCGGATTTATCATAAGCGAACAAGGCCCAGTTTGTGTTGATTACATACTGTAGTTTTGTATTGGGGATATCAGCAAAGAGTGGCTGACCCTCTACGCCCAAAAGAATTGCCGGCTGGTAACTGACATAAACATGGGGCGGATCATTATTCAATTGCACGCCGGAAGCGGGTGCCGCCGCTTTCGGAACGCATGCAACCAGTCGCTGCATGGAAATCGAAACGGCAGGCGGAAGGAACGTCCTCACCAGTTGGTCCATGGTTGCCGCGCTGGCAGAATCGAGGGCAGGGAAATAGGTGTTCTTAATCTTGAGGTTGGATATCAACACCGTCTGGGTGTCGGTGTCGATGGTGGTCCAACCCTGCAGCGAAACTGCCCCAATGGCGGTTTTGCCGGCCGCCGACGTGATCGAAATTGCCATACGCCAATCGAGTTCCTGAAAGTGAGTCCACCTATCTACCTGTGGCTGGTAATAGACGAGGGTATTGCCTTGCTTCGTAAGTACACGCGGCCATCCCGGATCCTGTGCGAATGCCACAGTGCCGAAAATTCCAAATAAAACCACGACCAGTGCGAATACTACGCGCGATTTTCTCATTTNNACCTCAGAGTTGTGGGACTAGCAGCCACGCTACCGCCTAGATGGCCCCTGATATCAATACCACGTGTCTTGACGATTGACACTGGCACTTCTGAATCTGAAGCTCCATTAGTCGGGCAGTTTCGGCATACTCCCTGACCTCACCGCACGGTCCACGCCGACGGCATCTTCGAGGAATTCCGGACGGGTTAGCGCAAGACGGTTCCCCACGGATTCAGCCGTCTTCAGCAGCTCGAAGCCGCCTGTCGTGGACGAAACGCCGTAGCGCCTTCTCCCGGCAATCAGCTTATAAACCTCCGCTCGAGGCAACAGATGGGGACCGCCGAGCGATTCCGCGGCAATCAGCACCCGCGCGAAATGCTCCACGACTTCCACGCGCTGGTAAGCGGTGGTCAAATCGTGACCGCAAGTTACCAAGCCGTGATTTTCAAGCAGGATGGCATCGTGGTTCAGCATCAGAGATTCGAGACTGGCACAAAGTTCCCAGGTACCGGGCGTCGCATAGGGCGCTAAGGGAATATTCCCCACGCAGATGATCACCTCCGGGAGGACGGCTTGTTCGAGACCACGACCTGCAGCGGCAAATCCCGTCGCCGTCGGCGGGTGGGCATGACAGATTGCGTGGATGTCGGCCCTTAAATGGTAGCAAAGTAGGTGCATTTGTATTTCCGAGGAGGGACGCCCGGTCCCGGAAATAACGAGACCATTTAAATCGGTGACTAGCAGGTCATCAAGCGCCAGACGACCCTTGCAGGCCCCTGCCGGGGTGATCAGAATTCGATTTTCGCCACACCGCACGGACAGATTGCCCTCATTGGCGACTACATATCCCTTGGCGTACATCCAGCGCCCGACCCGGCAAATCTCACGCCTGTGCTGGCTCTCCGTCTTGGATTTGACGCCCTGTTGGGCCACTGCACGATCTCGGGTCATACGAGCTCCATTTTTCCGATATCAGTTTTCCCTTACGGGCTCCGACGATCATTCCTTGCAGGAGGATGGATAGAGCTTGCGGACTTATGGCTCTGCAAAGGCCTTCCCGATATCCATTTCCAGGTTTCAGTTGGCAGGTCGTGGCAAACTCAGATGTGCTTCGCAATAGATATCGAATGCGGGGTTCCATTCCCATGGTTTCGGAATGGAATCCGAGAAGTTCAATCGCCTCTCTTGTTCTATTAATACGAGCGTCGCGGACATAGCTTTATTCGTTTAGCTGCCGCCCCCCCAGTTGAGGCACCAATTGTATTTTTCAAATTCCACCCCAGTGCCAGAGGGAGAGAGCCTGAGAAATTTTCTGCCGGTCAATCCCGGTCAGTAAGAAGCNNTCTCCTGACCTCCGCCCGCGGTACCAGCACCGTTGCGCGGTTGCATCCGAGATTCTGCCACGCCTTTCTCCTTCGAGAGATACTGCGAGGCATTCTCTCCGCGAGCCTTAGAAACGATGTCGGGTTTCTTTTCACTCGGATCCGCGTAACCGATCAGCACGATCGTAGCCTTCGGATCATTCTGAAGGCGGACGGCCGCATCGTCAAGGAGGCGTTTGCATACGTTGTCCAATTTGGAGCTGCCCGGCTTGAAATTACAGGATCCGACCTTGGAGGCCTGCGGCGCTGGCGGGGGCTCTTGCACGCTCACGCTCGCCGTGCAATCCGCCGCACCGCCGCCTCCATTTGCGACACGGCCGGTGACGGTATAGTCACCCGCCCCCAGACCCGAGGAATCGAACTGGACAGAAGCTCCAGTGCCAACAATTTGCCCGCTGTTAGCTTGCCAGGTATAAGTAAGAGGGGTACCGGTGGAATCGTTTACCGTGGCAGTGACCGTGGAACGGCCCCCGGCCTGAACCGACGATGGGTCCGCTAAGCAACTCATGGTCGGCGGCGGCGGCGATGGCTTCGGGTTCACCATTACGTCTGAAGAACAGGAAGCTGAAACTCCCTTCCCGTCTTCAACCTTTGCGTGGATGGTGTAAGTGCCAGGACCAACCCCAGTGGAATCCCACCGCACTTGGGCGCCGGTACCGTCCACTTTGCCACTGGTAATCATCCAGGAATAATTCATGGGCAATCCCTGGATATTTGAGGCCTTTGCCGACGCAGTCACGGCCTGATTGGAACCTTCCACCACTGGACTTCCGTCCACAGAGCACTCCGCGGTAACCGCGTTGGGCGCCTCCCTCGGTTTCGGGATTCGATACGTCCAAGCCCCGCCGAATACAAACGTGCGGCCCTCAGGACGGGATCTTGCCGCATACTCATCGTAATATTTAAAAAAGAAAGCCAGTCCATGGACGGGAAGGATCAGATTCGTCTGCACACCTACCGCATGAACCTCGTAGTAAGGCAATGAACTGGCGGGCGTTACGCCGTCTATTAGTGTCCCTCCATTGTCGGAAACCTGCCATTGGTCATAACCAACAAGGCCCACTTGCAAGAGCTTATGGAAATTTTTGTCCAGCGGTAATATCTGTCCTAGCCCCCACTCATCTGTAAACGCTTGGCCGGGCGTTGAGCTTGTGTTATTGGCTCCCGCCCTTGATCCATGTGATTCAAAGGCGGTAAGNNAGATTTACGCTGGTCGCTCTGTTCTTGGTCAGATAAAGCGTCCCACCAGACGTCAAGAAGTTGCCCCAATATCCAGAACCAACGTTATTGGAGGCCCCTGCGCTATAGCGGCCAGTCGGGGCCACGAACGCATATCCGACGTTGAAATCTGCCCACTTTAAATGCCAGCCCAGTTGAAATGGCTCGACGTAGGTATCGGCGAGACCTGATCCGCCGCCGTTGAGGTTTAGCCCCAGGATGCTGGCGTTAAGATCTCCGCTCGCCACATTTACACTTACATAAGGCGCGAAATACCCACCGAGGAATTTATGCTTCGGAACGTACTGAATTACGTTTTCGTTGAGCCAAAATGAATACGTCCCCGTAACCCCGGATATGGGATTCCCATACGAATTGTTCAACTGGCTGGCGGAATAATTTATTGTCAAATTAGCATACGTCAACCCAGGGTCAGGGATAACGCCCGCGTTGAGACCCGCTTGGCCGGGAACCCATTGCCCTTTCTGCTGTGCCAGCAACGGGGATGAAATACACACCATCATGCAAACAAGGACAGTCAGCTTCATATTCATTCGAATACCCATTTCGTCCTCCCCCCGGTGAATTGGCTCTTATTCGACTGGTCGCAAAAAGCCCCGTCCCGTCTTGTCTCCCCCACAATCACCGACATGGCTATTGCATTTTCCACACCATATCCAAGGAGCAACAGGTTCTTCTAATCCACTGAAAATAAAGCTTTTATTCTGTAAACCAACCTTGTGGAATGAAGGTTTACGCCCGACATTTCGGAGGCTTTACGAAATGGCGTAGTTAATAAAATTATCTTCGGACTCTTCCCTGCTTCCCGAAAAATGGCGCGGCTGCTCATCATTAGAACGGGGCAATCTTTACTGAGAACGGCCCCTCTGCCTGGTTCTTACGTTCGAGTGCAGGAATTCGACGCAGGCGCGCATCGTGTATTGATCTCTTGCATTTCTGTTTTCTGCAGGTTTGGCATTTGTCCGTTGGACGAAAATATGCGGAAATGTCGTGAAACATTGCATTTGAACGGGACTGGGAGGGGTGAATACTTCTCAAATTACGAACCTTCGACGCGGCTTCCGGTGTCTCGGAGAGACTGGGGATATTAAACATATAATCCCCCGAACTTAATATTGACTTGACCTATATATCCCGTCTAAAATCCAAGCCTCTGGGGGAAGATTGTGAATTCGAAAGCGCAGTCGGGACCTCGAAAACTCAGTACCTCTCGGAAATCCGCTGATTCTATTCCACCTCCATTCTCATTGACCTCCCAGAAATCCTTCGAAGCAATGATCGCAAGCTCTGAGGTCCTGGAAGGCGTCGATCCGGGCTGGTTCTTTGGATCTGCGCCAGATGCAATGGTGCTTGTGGACGCGCAGGGTCGGATCGCTGTTGTAAACGCTCAAGCGGAAAGGCTGTTTGGGTATTGGCGCGATGAGTTGGTGGGCGAACCAGTCGATAAGCTCATGCCCGCGCACCTTCGCCAAGGTCACATCAAGCATCTCTCGGAATACAATGGGGCGCCCCGCACCCGGCCTATGGGAACGAACTTGGAATTGTATGGCCTACGCAAGGACGGTAGCGAGTTTCCGATTGAGATCAGCGTGAGCCCGCTCGAACCGATCAGGAGATTTTAGTGTCGAGCGCCATTCGAGATGTTACCGAACTCAAGCGCACAAAGGAGCTGCAATTAAGGCTCGAATTCGAGACCGTGATGTCGATGCTCTCGAAGACCTTGATCAATCTTCCATCTGACTGTATAGACACCAGACTCAATGACGGGCTGCAAGCCGTTGCTGAAGTTCTGGCTCTGGATCGGATTGTCATTAATATCTCCGATCCAGACAAAAAGAGATCGATCATCACCAATTCCTGGGCCCGAGCCGGGGTTCCCCCCATGCCATCCGGAGAAGCCAAGAATGAATTCCGTTGGTTGGCAAATCTCATTCCCAGGGATGAAATTTGCCGCGTGTCGACACCGGAGGATTTACCCCCAGAAGCAGTTGCCGAGCACGAATACATGCTGAACGTGGGCCTGAAATCATGGCTCGTAATCCCCCTTTTGGTTGGAGGGGAGCGGATTGGCAGCATTAGTGCGGATATGTTTCTCAGTTGGCAGGCTTGGAATTCCAATCTGGTCTCGCGGTTTCAGCAGGCCGCTGAAATTTTCGCGAACGTATTGGCGCGTCGGCGGGCTGCCCAGGCGCTTCGTGAAAGTATGGATCAGACAACATTGGCTCTAGATTCGGCCAAGCTGGGGGTGTGGGGTTGGACAATTGGCCGCGACGAATTCTGGGCATCTGCGCAAACCCGGAGTTTATTTGGATGGGCCGCGGATTCCAAATTGGATTTCGCAACCCTCCTAGGTTCTATTCATCCCGAGGATTGTGAGAATGCTCGCAACGTGTTGGAACGTACCATGCACGCATCGGCGGAACACCGCGCGGAATTTCGCGTTCTCCTACCAGATGGGTCCGTGCGATGGATAAAGAGTCTTGGTCGAAGCTACTTGGGCGCTCAGGGCGCTTCTGAACAAATCATTGGGGCCTCACTCGATATCACTGACCGGAGACACGATGAGGAGGCGCTTGCCAGACAGTTGGCGTTCGAAACTCAGCTGGCCGAATTATCCGCTACCTTTATCAACCTTCATCGAAGCCAGATGGATGTCCAGATTGGAGAGGCCCAGAAACGAATTTGTCAATCGCTGGGACTCGATCGGAGTACCCTAGCACAGGTCACCCCTCACGGCGATGACATGATCATCACTCATTCGTGGATTAAGGACGGATTTCCGCCCCTTCCGCACATCTCCGGTCAGGACCTCCCCTGGATCTCGCGAACGCTGTTTGTGGGGCAGCGCATATGCTTTGAGCGGATTGACGATTTGCCGGAGGAGGCGGCAAGAGACAAGGAAACTCTCCTTAAGTTTGGACCTAAGTCGAGCATAATATTCCCACTTTCCGCTGGAGGAAGTGTGCTGGGAGCACTGGAATTTGGATCGTTGCGGGAGGAGCGCAATTGGCCCGCGCCGCTCCTGGGGCAACTTGGTTTAATGGCGCAGGTATTCGCCAATGCCTTGGCCCGGGCGCGGTCCGACGAGAGGTTGCAAAAGGCCTATGACGAGATAGAACAACTCAAGAGTCGGCTCGAAAAGGAAACCGTCTACCTCCGGCAGAAAATTAGGCTGGAGCATCACCACAATAAAGTGGTTGGCGACGGCGAAGGCATCCGGCGCGTGCTCAAGCAGGCCGAGCAGGTTGCGGTCACCGACGCCATTGTGCTCCTGCAGGGTGAAACCGGAACCGGCAAGGAGCTAATTGCCCACGCCGTTCATGATCTCAGCAGCCGCAAGAATCGGATCATGGTGAAAGTAAATTGCGCCGCGCTGCCTGCTAGCTTGGTTGAGAGTGAATTATTTGGCCGGGAAAAGGGCGCATATACGGGCGCACTCACTCGGGAGATTGGCCGCTTTGAGCTGGCCGATGGTTCAACCATTCTTCTTGATGAAATCGGGGAGCTGGCCATGGAACTACAATCCAAGTTGCTGCGTGTCCTTCAGGAAGGAGAATTCGAACGGCTGGGCAGCCCCAGGACAATTCGGGTCGATGCGCGCGTGATTGCCTCTACCAGCCGAGATTTGCAGAAGGCAGTCCGCGAAGGCAAATTTCGCGAAGACCTTTTTTATCGGCTCAACGTCTTCCCTATGGTGATTCCGCCACTCCGCCAGCGGCGGGAAGACATCCCGGCGCTAACCTGGCATTTCGTGAGTGAGATCAGCCGGCGAATGGGACGTTCCATCGAGGGCATTCAAGCTTCAACGATGGATGCTTTCAAGAAATACCCCTGGCCCGGCAATGTCCGGGAGCTCCGCAACATAATTGAACGTTTCCTAATCACAAGCACGGATTCACTGTTCCGCGCGGACTTGCAATCTCTTGAAATAGCCGGGACGCACGGTCAAGCTCAAACATTTGAAGCCGTCGAGCGGAACTACATCCTGCAAATATTGGAAACTGTGGGTTGGCGTATTCGGGGCGAAGGTGGTGCAGCCCAGATTCTGGATATTAAGCCGACCACCCTCGAATCTAGGATGAAAAGGCTTGGGATCGCTCGCCTCAAGTAGCTTCGATATGTCGTAGTGCCCCCGAAATTTCAGAGCCCAGAAAGGCATTCTGGTCTTTTCCTCAATTTAAGCTAGTTTCTGCAAAGCATTGCGAGGAAGAACGTTAGCTCCAGAATACACGGCCTTCGCCGTTCGGTAGTTTTATTGCATTAACTCCACCCTGAGAGTTGGAGTTGGCTCTCTCTGTAGCCCTCCGGCTTTTCAACCACAATGCACGAAGCAATCCGTGCGTGGAGAACGACTTGATCATTGAGAGTATCCGTATTGCAGTTAAGCCGGCAAAGCGCGAAGAGTTGCGGCGGGCCCTCATGGCTTGGGTGGGACCAACCGAAGTGGAAGCTGGATGTATGGGTTGCAGGATCCTGTTGGAAACAAGCGGTCCTCATTCGTTTTGCTATGAGGCGAGGTGGAGTACTGAAGAAAATTTGACACACCATCTCACTTCGGACCGCTACAAACGCCTGCTAGTCCTTATGGATCTTGGTGATGATCCACCGCACATCGAATTTCACACCGTCACAAGAACATCGGGGCTCGATCTGATTCAGCGAGTCAGAACTGCCTCCTGAAGACATTGCCGGATTTAGCACCCCCGTAAGGATTGCGAATAGAGCCGAAGGAATCCGTTCATGAATTTTCTACGCCTTGTGATGGGAGCGGCAGGGATAGGCCGGAGATGGACAGCACGAATGAACGCTGCCAATTGCGAGGTTGCCTCGTTGGGTGTGCGTGATGCATCCAGCTGGCATGGCCCTTTCACGCCTCGCCGCTGGTCCGCTTTCACAAATGGACGGAAATCATGGGGATTTTTGAAGTTGCGGGTCTGATTTGTGTGGCAGTTTTATGCGCTCCGTCTGCCCGGTCACAGGGAACGAGCACTTCCGAACCTCTGCCTCAAGGGGAATCTTTTCACGAGGAATGGAGGGTCTCGACCTTTAATCTTGCCGTTGCGTTGCCAATCTCCAGTTCAGTTACGCTAGAGAGAGAAGTAGAGCCGGGCAATCCAACGCCATCCTGGTGTCCGTTCATCTGGCCGCAATCACCCGCCCTGGAACAACAAACGGCACAATCCACAGGAACGAATCCCTCTCAACAGGCCAACCCTGCAACTCCTCAATCCGGAGATCAGAATCCGCAATCTTCGGAGGCCGCCAAGCCAGCGGCGCTGGCGAAAGAGAAAACGAAACCCCTGCCACGTGGAGCATTGGTGGCCGCTCCCATTCCTATTTCAAGCCCCGCCATAGGTTCCGGAGTCGTGCTTGCGGGAGGCTATATTTTCCCATGGAGCAAGAAAGACAAGCTTTCTCCCCCTTCCGTAGTCGGTGCGGCGGNNGGGGGGCAGATATACCTCGAAGAAGACAGATATGAAATCACATCCGCCTACGCCCGGGGTAATATAAACTATGATTTATATGGCTCTGGAGCTTTTTCGGGAATCCAATTACCACTCAAACAAACCGGCCAGGTATTCTTAGGAGAATTTCTGCGCCGCATTGGATGGAACTTTTTCCTCGGTCCTCGATTTATAACTGGAAGGTCCGTCCTTACGCTCAGGCCGAGCGATGTCACTAACTTTCCCCTTTCTCCTCTTCCCGGGCTAGATACTGCCCTTACAGCAGTCGGCGCACGATTGACGCGAGATACCAGGAGAAACCGGTTTTATCCCACAAACGGAACTTTTTTCACCCTTACGTCCGATTTTTTTTCCCAGACGCTGGGCAGCAAGTATTCCTTCCAATCGTACCGGATGGCATTCGCGAAGTACTGGAGTTTGGGCGGCAAGCAGGTCCTGGCCTATAATTCTTTCGTGTGCGTGACAGGTGGAAGCCCGCCCTTCTACGCTAACTGCGTTTATGGAGCCAACAGCCAACTGCGGGGATATATCTCGGGAAAGTACTTTGATCGCTACATGCTCACAACGCAAGTGGAGTATCGCCAGGTTCTGCCTTTGAGACTTGGGTTCGTTTTGTTCGGTGGTGTCGGAGAGGCAATCCCAGGCGGGAACCAGCTTTTATTTCGGAATAACGTATTCCTGCCCGCTGGCGGCGGCGGGCTAAGGTTCAACTTGAGCAAGCGATACCATGTGAATTTGCGGGCAGATATCGCCCAGGGAACGGACGGTCACACGTTCGCATTGGGAATTGGGGAGGCTTTCTAGCGGCGACCATTTCGCCGGGCAAATCAATACGCTACAAAACGACTTTCTCAAGGTGGAGAAGGGCCGTACACCCGGAAAGATGAGATTGGATCGGGATCAAGCGCAAGGTGCTGGGCGGCTGAGCCGTGCGCAACACGAATTTACGGACCGGTGTGGCTCGGGATTCAGCGGAATAGACCGATGCTTTGAGGTCCATAATCAATCATGGCCCAGGAAGTGCGTTTACACGGAATATCGGAGAGGCTCCGACATGTCGTGAACCTTCGCCCCCTTGCGTCCTTGCCTACAGCGTTCCGGCGCTAAGGTTATTATTTTCAATAGCTTGATGCCTAAGGCCGTGTGCAGGTTTGGAGGTAAAATTGCTCATCTTAAATGTGGGTAACTTAACCAGACAGTCGCAAGTGCAATAGGGTGAGGGCATTTTTCAAGACCTAAGGGCTTGATTCGTCCACCCACCGTTTCACTGAAACGATTACGAGATCAAGATCAAGGACGTGAAAAGCCATGAGCATAATATTTTTTGGAAGGAGATTTCGCGGCGGGATAGGTCAGGGCCTTGTGGCTGTTCTGTGTATGCTGTCGTTGGCAGGAAGGGACTCTGTGGTGTGTGCGCGGTCGGCACAGCCGCAAGATGCTTCGGCAAATCAAGCGGTTCCCAAAATTCCCGATGATCAATTAAATTCGCTAGTCGCCCCCATCGCGCTGTATACGGACCCCCTCCTGGGCCAAGTGCTGGTGGCTTCGACCTATCCTCTGGAAATCATCCAGTTGCAGCAGTGGTTGGAGAAACACAAGGATCTGAAAGGCAACGCCCTTGTGGCTGCGGTAGAGAAAGAAGATTGGGACCCCAGCATCCAGGGCCTGGCAGCGCTTCCGGATGCCGTCAAACAGCTGGCTGAAAACATCAAGTGGACAACCGACTTGGGTAACGCGTTCCTTGCGCAACAAAGTGACGTCATGGATGCGGTGCAACGTATGCGCATGAAGGCCAAGGGCGCGGGGAACTTGAAGTCCAATGAACAGCAAAAGGTGGAAACAAAGACGATTGAGAGCAAAACCGTTGTTGTGATCCAGCAGGCCAATCCGCAAGTTGTTTACGTGCCGGTATATAACCCAGTGGTGGTTTTCGGGCCGCCAATATACCCATATCCGGCGATCTATTACCCGCNNCCAGCGTACTACGCCGGCGCTGCCATAGGATTCGGTGTGGGCATCGCGATCGGCGCAGCATGGGGAGGAGGTTGGGGTTACAACTGCGGATGGGGCAGAAATAATAACATTAATATAAATATTAATAACAATTACATCAATAACTACAACAAGATAAACGTCAACAATGTGAATCGTAACAATGTCAACAACCGTCCATCGCAATTGCCGGCTAACAAGGGAACCTGGCAGCACAATCCTCAGCACCGTGGAGGCGCTCCCTATTCGAATAAGCAGGTGGCCACTAAGTATGGGGGCACCAGCCGCGGTGACTCCATGGCCACGCGGCAGACCAATGCACAGCAGCAGGGATTGAGCGGCAAGCAGCAGCCTGGGGCGAGCAATCGAGGCAGTACGTCTGGAAGCCGAGCAGGTTCGAATGCTAGCGCAACCACAGGCGGCTTGGGCGCAAGCCGTGGAAGCGGCGCTGGAAATCTATCTGGCTCGAACGCCGGAGCGAGCAAGGGCAATCTGGACGCAAACCGCAGCAGCGGGGCCGGAAACCGATCTATACCTAATACCGGCGCAAGCTCGTCTAGCCAGAGTCCGAACCGGGGAAGCAGTGGGGCAAACAATATTGGGAACCGGCAGGTTCCAATTAGCAATGCTTCGCCGAATACGAATGTCCTCGGAGGAGCATCGAGCAAAGCAAGCACCCAGGCGAGCAGTGCGCGAGGTGCTTCCAGTATGGGTGCTGCTCGTGGTGGGGGAGGAGCGCGTGCAGGGAGCGCCGGACGTGGTCGGTGATTAAGCGGTAAACGAGGGAAAATACATGAACTTCTCAAAATTGAATATTCTGCGCGCGAATGTGCTCCTTACGATGCTTGGCATTACTGCCTGGTGTATTCAGGTATCTCCTCTGCGCGCCTCGTCGCCAACCAGAGCGGCAACAGCTGCAGCCGAACAGCCACAACAGAGAACATTTGAAACGCCGCAACAGGCTGCGGAGGCCATGATTTTGGCGGTTAAGAACGATGATGTGGCCGCGTTGCTGGCGATCTTTGGGCCCGATGGCCAGGATTTCGTCTCCACCAAAGACACCGTGCAGGACAAGAACTCGCGAGCAGCGTTTGCCGCGATGGCGCGACAGAAAATGAACCTGGATGTCGATCCTCATAACCCGAACCGGGCGATCCTCTCGGTCGGGAATGATGACTGGCCCACGCCGGTTCCGATCGTTAAGCAGGGAGGAAAGTGGCATTTTGATTCGAAAGCCGGCCGGTCTGAGATTCTTGACCGGCGCATCGGGGCCAATGAATTAAACGCCATCGTCATTTGCCGCGGGTTTGTGGAAGCCCAACAGGACTATGCAGAGGAAATCCACCACGGCTCCGAAGTGAATCAATACGCGCAACGAATAATCAGTACGTCTGGAAGCCAGGATGGATTGGCTTGGCAAAACCCAAACGGTAGCTGGAGTGGCCCCATCAGTGAGGCGGTAGCAAAAGCCCTCCAAGATGGTTACGTGGATAAGCGGAATCCCTTCCATGGCTACTACTTCAAAGTGCTGAAGGGGCAGGGCCCGGCTGCGCCCCTCGGCCAACTCGACTATGTGATTGAGGGGGCGATGATCGGCGGTTTTGCACTGGTTGCTGTACCTGCCGAGTATCGCGTCACAGGCGTAGTGACATTCATGGTCAGCTACAACGGCGTGGTCTTCCAGAAGGACCTAGGCCCCAACTCCCTTGACATCGTCAAGACAATGGAGCGCTACAATCCGGATAAGTCCTGGCACCGCACGGACGACGAGGATTAGTCTGGCCCCCAAGCGATGCCGAATTGGATTCAGGAAAATCTTGGAACGCAGTGGGTGGCTGGAAAGTACTGGCAGAGTTGGTCTTTAAATTTGGGAGGGCAATGAATGCCACAACTAGGATACCCGGTAGTTACCGGCATGCTAATGTGCTCTGTGCTGCTGTCCGGGGCCGCGCAGGAAATGCAGCCTCCGGCGGCGCAATTTGCAATACCAGCACAATATTCGGCGACCGCCTTTGGGCAGGCCGGCTCTGCTGCGGGCAGGAATTTCACCATGAATGTATATGTGCGGGAACTAAGTAGTAACGCGGAAATTGATGAACTGGCAGGCACCCTGAAAAGCAAAGGTCCAGAAGGCCTGATGAAGGCCATGAACAACATGAAGGAGAAGGGTCGCGTTACGCCGACCGGCTCAGTGGGCACCGCGATGGCGGTTGTCCGCATTCAGCCAACCAAGAACGGCGGACAACATATCCTGCTGATGACGAACCGTCCCATCGCGTTGGCCGAGATGACCAATAGCACGCGTTCGCGCAATTATCCGTTCTCTATCGTTGTGCTGAATATCGACAAGGATGGGAAAGGAAGCGGGTTTTTTGCGCCCGCCTGCACGATTAGATTCGACAAGAAAGACGACGTGGAGATCGAGCACTACGGACAGAAGCCGTTCCGCATGGCCAACGTTTTTCGGCAAAAGTAAAGGTATACGAGGCGAAATGGCTGGCTCGTCTTAAGACCAGGAAGCTAGGACTGTCAAGCCTGAGTGCCATTCGCCTGCTCTTCCTGGATCCTTGCAATTTGTAAAATGTGCCAAATACCGAGGAAGCAACGTCACACACAGGAGGAAGTCATGCAGAGAAGTAAAAGAGGATTTGCAACCATTGCGCTCGCCGCGGGGATGTCCCTCGCAACAATTCTATTGGTATGCGGCACGGTCAATGCCCAAACCGCCAAAGTTGAGGGATTGATCACGGGACGAAGCGCCGGCGCCATGACTTTGCAGACTGCGGATTCATCGAAGGTCGTCGTGGTGCTCACTGATAGTACACGAGTGGCGCAAGTTCAGGGCGTGTTGAAGGCGCGAAGGAAGCAAATGTCAATGGCCGCGCTGATACCGGGTCTTCAGGTGAAAGTGCAAGGCGCGTATGACCCCCAAAATCAACTGGTAGCCACCAGCATAACGTTCAAGGGGAATGACCTGGGGGATGCGCAGACAATACAAGCCGGTTTGCAACCGGCCAAGGAACAGATCGAACAGAGCCAGCAGGAACTGGAGCAGCAAAAAGCGGCACTGGAGCGGCAACAGCAGGCTATGCAACAGCAGCAACAACAAATGGCCCAAGCCCAAGCCAAAATTGACGCCAACATGTCGGCCATTGAGGAAGCAAACAAACGTTTCGGACAATTGGATGATTACAATATCCTCAACGAGGTCACCGTCTACTTCGCAAATGGCAAGGTAGCCCTCGATTCGCAGTACAAACCACAGTTGTTAGCGCTGGCTCAGAAGGCCGAGGGAATCAATGGCTACATGATTCAGGTGAAGGGCTATGCCTCCTCGGTGGGTAGTGCGGCTCTCAATCAAACGCTGAGTGAAGATCGCGCTAATAACGTGACGCAGTTTCTCCTGCAACAGGGCCATGTTCCTTTGACGAGGGTGCTGGCGCCCGGTGCCATGGGCGAGAGCAGGCAGGTAGGCAGTGATAAGACGGCTGAGAGCCAGGCACAAAATCGGCGCGTTGTAGTCAGGATCCTTCAGAATAAGGGAATTGCCGGCTCGTAAACAGGCAGGTCTCCGTAGCAAATTACGGTCACCAGCGACGGCCAGCAAAGAAGCAACTGACCAGTGCAGGAGACGATAAGCATGCGACGAAGCGTTCGAGGCCTGCTGGCGCCGGTGGTCTTGCTCTTATTCGCAACACCGCTGTTTGCACAGGATGCCCCCATTGGTGCGCCGGGAACACAGGTTGCCACGGAGGAAACGCCAGCGGCAGCGTCAAATGCCGACGAACTGAGAAAGGCGGCGCAGAATCCGATCGCCAGCCTCATCAGCGTTCCCTTCCAGGAAAATTTTAACTTCGGCATCGGCCCGGCCGATCGCACGCAGAATATTTTGAACATCCAGCCAGTGATTCCCATCAGCGTGTCGAAAGACTGGAACCTCATCACTCGCTGGATTACACCGGTCATATACCAGCCCCTTCCCATTCCGCAGGCATCCGGGCCCCCGACGCAACAGACTGGGACCTATGGTTTGGGAGACCTGAACCCATCGTTTTTCCTTTCTCCGAAAAAGAAATTCCACGGATTGATCTGGGGCATAGGGCCGACTTTCGTATTGCCTACGGCAACAAATACGGCCTATCTCGGGCAGGGGAAACTCAGCATCGGACCGACCGTGGTTGCCCTGGTGCAGCCCGCCCATTGGACGATTGGGATTCTTGCAAACAACTACTGGTCTGTAGCTGGCCATTCCAATGCGGATAAACCCGCGGTGAACCAGTTCCTGCTGCAGTACTTCATCAACTACAACTTGAAAAAGGGCTGGTACATCGCCTGGGCGCCAATCATCACGGCAAATTGGAGGGCTCCCAGCGGCAACCAATGGACGGTGCCCGTTGGCGGCGGAGTAGGAAGAATCATGAAACTCGGTTTCCAGCCGGTGAACATCTCTGCACAATTTTATCGCAACGCCGTTTTTCCCACAGGAACCTCGCCGTGGGGCATGAAGCTGTCGGTTGCGCTTCTGTTTCCCAAGCTCACCAAGGAGCAGGAGAAAATGCTGCTGGAGCAAAAACTGAAACAGATGCAACAGGAGCAGCCGCAGAAAAATTGAAGCGCAATAATCTCCCTCGGAGGATTTTAATGCCTGACATTCTTGCAATATTAGTTTCTGAAAGAAACAAGCTGAATCGAGCGATCCGCCGCAGCCAAAGCCGCAATCAGTAAGGCAAAAAAGGCGTGGTGGGCTGCGAAGAGGAAAGCAGAGAAGTAAATCAATTTAACGGTAGTAAAGGAGAAGGGCCACGCGGCTTGAATGCCATGTGGCCTTTTTTATTGATGATTTCTTTGGGCGAAGGAAACACGAATATGGTATTAAAGGACATCGATAATTAATTAACTCTAAGACATCACGAACGCCTTTCGGTCCGGACAGCGCAAGTACTGTGCCTCGCCAGAATCCCGTCCGCCTTTGAAATCAATCAGTTAAGGCATACCATCAGGCTTTCATTCTGCTATAAGAGTACGCCATGCTTCGACTGATTTGGGTTGTTTTTGCGTCTTCTTCTCGCCTCTTTCATGCGCGAAGCATTCTGCTCATTGGCTTCAAATGCTATTGCAGTACTTCATTAATTACAACATGAAAAGGGCTGGTATCTAACTACTCAACCCATCATCACCGCCAACTGGATGGCGAGCAATAGCAATGTGTGGACGGTTCCATTTGGCGGCGGAGTGGGAAGGGTCATGAAGCTCGGATTCCAGCCGGTGAACATCAGTGCACAGTTCTATGGCAATGCCGTTCATCCTGCGGGAGCTTCGCCCTGGGGCATGCGGCTACAAATTGCATTCCTGTTTCCGAAGCTAACCAAGGATCAGCAGAAAATGCTGCTGGAGCAAAAGCTGAAACAGATGGAACAGCCACAGACGCAGAAATGAAGAGAGCCAGCGTGAACCCTGTGGTACGCAATAATTCCGTCCGCATTGGAAAGGGTTGACCGGACAGGCATTGACGCGTATTGTCCTGTGGCTCGCTTCAGGGCCGTTCCACCGGATATCATGCCACTATCACGCTCCGGGAGCGTCGTCCCTTCGCGCTCCTCAGTGGATCGTTGGTGGAAGCCGCACATCCATGTTTTCCGCATGTTCACGTACAGGCAACCCGTCATGCAATGGAATATGCAATTGATTCATCAGGCGGTATAAGTGGCTGCGCGTTATCCCCAGGGATTTGGCCGCCTGATTTGTATCACCCCCGAATTCCCGCAGAGTGCGCACGACCACGCGGCGCTTGAATTGGCGCACCTCTCCTTCCAGCGGGAGCTTGCCGGCGACCGGCGTCGCAAGCCCGCTGCCTACCTCTGGCGGCAGATGCCAGGTTTCGATGGTCTTGCCTTCGGCCATCACCACCGCTCGTTGAACCACGTTTTCCAGTTCCCGTACATTGCCTGGCCAGCCATATTCCTCCAATGCCCGCAGGCTGGGGGCAGAAAAGTGTGTAATAGGCTTTCTCAATTCCTTCGTGCATTGGCGTAGAAAATGATCGGCCAGAACGGCAATTCCGTCCTGGCGTTCCCGCAGCGGAGGCAAACATATTTGCACAACATTCAGTCGGTAATAAAGGTCTCTGCGAAACTCGCCATGCTCCACCATGGTTTTTAAATCACGGAGGGTGGCACACACCAGACGGAAATTTGCTTTTAGTGTCGTATTGCTTCCTAACCGCTCGAAGGACCGCTGCTGTAGCACCCGCAAAAGCTTGGCTTGAAGCCCCAGTGCAATGTCTCCGATTTCGTCAAGGAAAAGTGTTCCCTGATCCGCCACTTCGACTCGGCCCCGTCGAGCGGCCATGGCCCCTGTGAAGGCACCCTTCTCGTGTCCAAAAAGTTCGTCTTCGATCAGCGTTTCCGGTAAATTCGCGCAGGAGAATGCCACAAACGGTCCATAGGCGCGCGAACTCATGCGATGTATCTCTCGAGCCAACAGTTCCTTGCCTGTGCCGGTTTCGCCGGTGATCAAAACACTCACGTCGTTGGGCGCAACCTTGCGTGTCAGAGCTAGCACCTGTTGCATCGCCTCGCTGTACACGACGAAATCGGGATGGGTCTGGTTGGGTTTGGCCACTGGTCCTGGGGGATGAATCTCCTTTTCCATCTGCTGAAATCTGTGTGCGTGAAGGAGCGCAAACCGTAATTCATCCATGGAGACGGGACACTCGACAATGTCGTGGCCCCCATTGTCGAAGACTTGGCGAATCACCGGCAGGTCATTCGCATCTACCAGCGCGATGACTGCGGGAGGCGAATTTCGGCGCCTGATTGCTCTCACTAGCTGAATCCGCAGAGGGTTTACATCTAAGCTTTGCTTTCTCATGTCCAGCAGGGCGACATCCGGCCATCTCTTCTGTTCCTGGGTGCGTCCCGGATCGCACCGGCGCTCTATCCACACCTCGAACGCCTCGCCCAAGCCTCGTTGAATAAACTCAAACAAGTCCGTATCCGAAGTATAAATGCAAATTGAAATGGCTCCGTCGATGTGCATTTGTTGTGCTTAGCGGCCATTGGAACAAATCTTGCGCGGCCATTTCACTAATTTCGGCGATGACAGCCCTTTGTGCTCTTGCCAGTTGCTGATTTCTGGTCTCCAAAAAGCGGCTCGAATGCCTTCGAAGAGCATCGCAACAGGTATTTATAAAGTAGTATACCATGGTGTCGTTGCAATCTCCGTGATTATATGAATTGCGGTTGCGAGAATTCACATAAAAGAGAATCTACTTCCATTTTATGTTAACTAAAATGCTACAAACGCCACATTATTTAATGTCGACTAAGTTAACTTTATATCGTTCACACTTATTGGTTTAGGCCTGTTTCAAGCAGATATTCGTCCTGCTTCACTCCTAATTAAGTCTTGCTAACTGACTTTAGATCAATGGCTTGCAGCACTTCTTGATTCTGCACTTGAATGTCGCCGGCCTGCACCTTCCGGCACCCTGTCCCCGAGCGAAAACGCTTTCTTGGAAGTGCAAATTCCGCGGCCTCTGTTGTGCACTACTACGCTGTGCAGGCAACCGCAAACAGTAGTGCGCAATGCGGCATTACGGAGGAAGTCATGAAGCAGTCTAAAAAGCCCAATATGAGCAGAGCAGCAGACAAGAGAGCAGCAATAAATTTCGTGAATTATTTGCTCATACTTGCCGTCGCACTCGGCGCATGCGGCACGCTGGCGCGCGCACAGTCCAACATCAACGAGAACCAGGAAACCGCCAAGCTCTATGTGGATGTGGTCAATGGAAACGACAGCAATTCGGGAACGCAATCAGCGCCGCTGAAAACCATTGCAAAATCTGTTAGCTTGGCCGAGGCCAACAACCAGAATAGCATCGGAACGCACGTATATATCAACCCGGGCCTGTATCGCGAAAATATCAACCTCAGCGGGAACCAACAGGACACCGCGCTGCCGGAAACGTATGAAGCAGCCTCGCCAGGCACGGTGCAGATTTCCGGGGCAGACCAGTACACCAACTGGACGCAATCCTCGGGAAATTCCAGCATCTATTCCACTCCCTGGACCTTTGCTTTCGGCCTGTGCCCTGCCCTGCTTGGCCAGGCCCCGCCTCAAACGGACATCGTCCTGCGCCGGGAGATGGCCTTTATTAATGGCGTTCCACTCGAGCAAGTTCTCTCCATGAGCCAGATGCTGGAAGGCACCTTCTACGTGGACGATGCCGGGCAGCAGCTCTACATCTGGCCACCCTCGGGGACCAACTTGAGCAGCGCTGACGTGGAACTGGGCGACCGCGGCCAACTCTGGAATATCTCCAACAAGAATGGGGTGGTGCTACGCGGGCTGACCTTCGAATATTCCCCGGATTGCAAGGGCCAGGGATCGGTGGACGTAATCAACACAACCAGTCTGAACATTCTTTTCGATACCGACAATTTCTTATGGAACAATGCCAGCGGCCTGCATTTCTCGCAGTCCAGCAATTACACAGTGGAAAACGTGATTTCCAACCACAACGGGGCGGTGGGCATG
>PKXT01000360.1 GCA_003133505.1 Acidobacteriota bacterium | reverse complement strand
CGTTCGCAAGTACCGCTTCCCGCCTGGATTCATTCCTTCTGCCGGAAACGCTTCAATTTGCCGAATACAATGCCGAGTCTCCCGCCGGCCCGGGTTACACCGAAACGCTGGGAGAACTGTTCCGCGGACTCGACGTGATGTCGCGGTTTGAGGAGCGTTACGACGTGCGGTCGTACACTTCCATGGCGTTGTTACTGCATGCTCTGCTGGCCAGCTATCGCGACTGGGGTGGCGCTGTGCCTTCACCTCAAATTGCTATCGTGGACTGGCGCGAAGTGCCGACTTGGAACGAGTTTGAAATCATTCAGGCCTGCTTCGAGAAGTTGGGTGCTGGCACCCTCGTCTGCGATCCGCGCGATTTGGAATTTGATGGCAGCCGCTTGTCGGCCAAGGGCAAGAAAATTGATCTGGTTTACCGGCGCGTCCTGATTAACGACATCATCGCCCGGCCGCAAGAGTGCGATGCCCTGCTCCGCGCTTATGCGGCCCGCGCTGTATGCGTTGCCAACACGCTGCGCTGCAAGATTCCGCACAAAAAGGCCTTTTTTGCGGTACTGACCGATGACCGCAATGCCAGGATGTTCTCCGCGAGCGAACGGGAAACGATTGCGCGGCACATTCCGTGGACGCGACTGTTGGCTGATGTCGAAACCACACGCGATGGCCAAACCATTCAGCTTCTGGACTTCATTCGTAAGAACCGAGAGCGATTCGTGCTAAAGCCTAACGATGAATACGGTGGGACAGGCGTTACGCTCGGATGGGAAAATACGGAGAGCTCGTGGGACACCGCAATGCAGAAGGCCCTAGATTCCCCCTCGGAATCATGGATTGCGCAGGAAAAAATCAACATCCGTCGCGAGGTATTTCCCTATTATCAGAAAATGACTGGAGTTGCATTCACCGAGATGCTGGTGGATTCAGCTCCCTATTTGTTTCGCGGAAAGCTTTCCGGTTACCTGACGCGCCTGAGCGCCACGGGCCTGGCCAACGTTACGTCGGGCGGCGGCCAAGTGCCGGTATTCATCGTGCAACCCAAAGCCGCATGAAGCGAATTTACGCGGACCGGGCTTTCCGGCGGGTCTACAAAGGCAGCGGAACATCTTATGGAATGGCCTGCATAGATTCATGCAAAGCAGGTAAGATAAATAGAGTTTAGACATTCGAACGGCTGCGGCGAGGACATATTTCGGCGACGAGCACGCCGCGCTGATAAGCAGAAACAAGCGAAATTGGGGGAAGCCAGGGGCGAACGTCCCGCACGTTTGACATGCCAACCATGGAAATTGGACAAGCATCTCCAGAAATGATGCCCGGCGCGCGAAACGCAGTGGATGTTTGCCTCGCTATTGAACCCGGTGAAAATGTCACGTTAATCACCGACCGAACGAGCGAGGACGTGGCGGCCAGTCTCGCGCAGGCGCTCCACGAACGCCGCGCCCATTGCCACGTTTACACCCTGGAAGACTATGCGCCTCGCCCTCTGGAGCACGCGCCAGCGGAAGTGCTGGCCGCTCTGGAAGACGCCGACGCCGGGATCCTTTGCATGCATCCTCTCGAAGGCGAGCTAACCGCGCGACGCGATATTGTGGGGGTGGTTGAGCGGCGCCACATTCGCTATGCCCACATGGTTGGCATTACTCCGCAGATTATGCAGGAAGGCATGCGCGCCGACTATTTTAAAGTTGACAGATTGAGCGAACGGCTGCGCGAACGGATGTTAAAGGCCGATACCTTGCGAGTGACCACGGATGCAGGCACGTCGTTCACCGCGCATTTCACGCGCGCGCACGACTGGGTCAAAACCAGCGGCCTAATCAATCCCCGGTATTGGTCCAATCTGCCAGCGGGGGAAGTTTTTACGACTCCGGCGACCGTGGACGGCAGATTCGTCTGCGACGGCTCGGCAGGCGATCATTTCAATGCGAAGTATGGCGTTTTAGAGGCCACTCCACTAACGCTCGAAATACGAGAGGCGCGGCTGGTAGCGGCGCATTGCTCGCGCAAAGACCTGGAGCGGGAATTTTGGGAGTATTGCCATACGGACAAGAACAGTAACCGCGTGGGCGAGCTGGCGTTCGGCACAAATTTGAATTTGACGGAATTTATTGGCGTGCTCCTGCAAGACGAAAAATTCCCCGGCATCCATCTCGCCTTCGGAGACCCCTACGGCAGCCAGACCCATGCGGACTGGCATTCTGAAACACATGTTGACGTGCTTACGCGCCACTGCGATGTTTGGATTGACGATGATCAGGTGATGTCCCAGGGCCGCTATCTGATGGATCACCTCGGCCTGTAATCGCGCGTACTTCGTGAGCGCGCCGCGCATTGCGGCGACCGGAAGCCGCGCTATACCTCGGGGATCACGACAGGAGCCTCCCTGTTCATATTCCGCGTTGCACCTCGAAGTTAAATAAATTACGGCTCNNCTCGTCGACAATCTGGTGACAACTACAGCTTCCGCCCCGGGCATACTTATCTCAGCAATCCAGGGCCGTCACTGACAATTGTTCTGCGGAGGTCAGTCACAACCAGCGATTTATCGGTGGCGCCCGCGGCCGGCAATCCGAATCTTAAGGAGATTTTGAAATGAGGGGCAGAACAAGAAAACCAGTCCTTTTATCTATTGCACCAGATATTGCGCCAACCATTGCGACAGGCGGCGCGAAAAGGAACCCGAGCGATTCCAAGAAGAATATATTGCGACTGCCCGCAGTCGCCAGATGCTTATTATTCTGTTTGGCTCCGCTACTCTTCCATGGCGCCATGGCTTTCGGGCAAGCCCGTCCCCCGGTTGGACCGGGCCCGGTCATGGTCCACAGCAAGTTTGGGGGCCAGATCTATGGATTTGACATTGATCAGAATGGAACCGAAGGTTTGCTCGCGGAAAATAAATCGTTAGCCGACGGGAACGTCCTCGCGGCGATCGAAACGTTCGATCAGACCACCGGGGATATCATCAGCGTCATATCCAAGACAGAGACGCAGGATAACTTCCTCACCCTGGGTGTCGCTGGCATGAGCGTTGGGCTGACCGAGCAGGAACAGGTACAAGGTGGTTTTGTCGTTAAGCGTGTCTTCAAGACCTTGAATCCTCTCGATTCCAATAAGATAAATGGCAATTGGACGCCCCCTATTGACTCCGAGCATCTTATTATGCCGACAGGGGTGAGCCGCAATCAGGGAGAACCCAATGTCGCCGTCTTCGCCTATGACAACAGCGGAAACTTTATTCCCGATGTATTCGAATCCAACGTCGGCAAAAATACATTCGGGCCCGTCGTCCCAATCACCGACTCCCTCAACTTCGCCAGCGTCCCACCGCCGATTGCGTTTGATAGCGCGACCAAACAGGCGATTCTCGGGGGAGGAGATGGATGCTTTGACTGCCTCCCCGTGATTGGTTTGGTGAATCTGGTCACGGGAACGTTTTCAGAATTTACCGGCACCGGGTTCGGTTTCATTAACGGCATTGCCGCTGATTCGGCCGACGGCATTTTCTGTACCACAACCGAAGACGATGCTAACGTCGAATTCTACAATCTTGCCACTGAGCAGGGCACCAATGTTGTATTACCGGGCTCGGGCGGCCAGCAATTCTTTAGCGGCGCGGATGTGGAATTTGATTCCATCAACAAACTCTTTTTGGTCGCGCAGCCGAATTCGAGTTCCGTTTCCAGCGGGAGTACGATTTACGTTTACAGCACGAATGGCGCTCTGCAGGAAACCCTCAACGGATTCAGTTTCTCAAATGCGTTCGGGCTGATTCCCGCACATATAGCTCTGCACCCCAGCCTGCGCTCGGGTTATGTGGATGGGCCAGAGACCAGCGTGAACGCGTTGCAGTCCTTCACCTATTGATCACCGCGAGGCTAATCCACATCTGTTGGCCGAAACAAGGCCGCTTAACAGTTTGCGGAACTTTGTACTCCCATAAACCGGCTGGCGCAATAAACACTCGGTAATTTCTTCAAAATAGCTTGCAGATGTATTCGCGCATCTGGTGCTTCCAATAGGGCCAGTCGTGGCCGCCCATAGGACCCCAATCGTCAAGATGATGGGCGATGCCACGCGAGGCCAGCACCTCCGATAGCCGGTAGGAAGGTCCGCTGTTTTCCCAGGGGCCGGAGCCGGTGGCGATGTGAATATCGCATTGAGAAAGCTGCGCAATCATCCCGCCACCATTGATATTGGCGAGATAATCCACGGGATTATTAAAATAAAAATTGTCATCGTACATTCCGTCCATGAATCGTTTCAAATCGTACATTCCGGACATGGCGAAGCAGCGATGCACCACGTCGGGATGCTTGAAAAGGGTATTGGCGGCGTGGTATGCGCCGAAGGACGCGCCCATCGTGGAGACCGGCAAGCCGGGCGCCTGGCAATTATTCTGGATAAACGGAATGAGCTCGTTGCGAACGTAGCTATCGTATTGGGCCTGCATATAGCTGCGATGAAAGGGATGCGCGCCCTTGTTGTAGAAGCTGGAGCTATCCACGGCATTGGCGGCGAAAAGCTTGACGCGTCCCGCTTCGATGAATTCGGCCAGCGCGGGAACCATGCCCTGATTTTCGGGCTCCCACTCATCGCCTCCGCTGGTGGGAAAGGCAACCAGCGGCGCACCCCAATGGCCATAGACGACCACGCCCAATTCCCTTTCAATACGATGCGAATACCAGTGGTGATATTCCTTGTGCATTTGCCTCCTCGCGCGAATCTGAAATGAGAATGGAGCAGCCCAACGCGATGCGGACGGTGTTGGAGGCGTAGGCGCGAACTGACTTACGGATCAATTTCCTGTTCCCGTATGTCGCTGATATCATGCCATTTGAAGTTTTGCGACGGTCAGCGCTGTGGCGATTAGAAGTCCACCTGTTTCGCCTTGTATTCGCCTATCGCTATGATGGCCTTCCCCGGATGGCGGGCTGCCGAAAGGCTGCCGGGTCTGAAGCCTGGCGCTACATAGGCACACCCTTGCGCCGTCTTTGCGGTCGTCCCGAGTTCGAGTTTGTGAAACACGATTCATAAATTATGCCGGATACGCGATACGCTCCTCTTTTTTTCGCGAGAAACATTGTGCGGCGAGACGGCGGAAGAAAGCAAGGCCCCAAGCTGTGGATGTTAGAAGCGGGACGCTGCATAAGGTAGACAAAGCGAAAAGCATACCCGTCGCTCAGCCGCGCACAAATTGCGCCATGGCGGGGTGAGGCTCACGGTTGCGCGGGGAAAGTAATTGAACCGCGGAAACTGTCCCTGCTTACAAAGATAAACTTTTCATCGGGGCTGAGACGCACCCATGCCGAAAAAACACTTGTACCTAAGTAGCCGGTTCCCCCGAAACCTTGATCCGCGCCGAGCGACCCATCGGAGTTAATGGGACTGATCATGTTCACTGCGCGGCGAATTGCTCGCAGCCTTTTACCGCCAAACGCGACCGATGGCCCTCGGTTAAAATTGCCCGCGCCATCCTGTCAAGGCGCGACAAGAGGCTGGCAATCGCCGGACAGGCACACCCCAAAAATCCGCCATTGTGCTGGAGTGCCCGATAGCGTTATTGTGCCGAAGCACATATTTTGGTATATCCGCGCGGTGGGCGGAACGTAACTCGGCATATTGCCGCCTATTCCCGGTGACCAAGACGCGAGACGGCGTCCTTTGCGGGAATATGAGCGTCTAACAATGATATTGACTTAACTTTTTCAGGAGAGTGCATCTTGCAAATTGTGGCCCGCCAATTGGACCAAGCAACGACGATTCTGGATATTACAGGCGACATCAACCTCACACATTCACCTGAAGTACGCAAAGCGCTGCTGCGGGAATTGCGCGAAAATCTCACCCCGCGCGTAGTGCTGAACCTGAAGGGAGTGAACTACATTGACAGCTCCGGCATTGCGTCGCTGGTGGAGGGGCTAAAGGCTTCGCGCGACGGCGGCTCGCGCCTTATATTATTCGGGCTTAGCCCCATCGCCTATGAAGTGCTGCGCCTATCCAAGCTGGTCAAGCTTTTCGAGATTTATGACACCGAGGAGCAGGCTCTGGTGGCACCGCAACCAGTGGTGGAGCCCCATTCCTAAACCACTGGCCCGTCAATCATTGTGGAAATAGCCGCACAAATCGGCGACGAGGTTACCAGCGGACTGGCTTATATCGGCGAGTTGGCGGCGCTGGGCTGGCGCGCGGCGTACTTCACCTTTGTGGGACCGTTTCGCGGGCGTCCAATCCGCTTTCGAAGCGCGATTTCCCAGGCCATGCAGGTGGGTGTGGGAGCTTTGCCCATCCTCTCGCTGATCACATTTTTTATCGGGTTGATCCTCGCTCTCCAAAGCGCTTATGAACTGCGTAAGTTTGGCGCATTAAATTACGTCGCGGGGGCGGTGGCGCTCTCCATGACCCGGGAATTGGGCCCGCTAATTACCGCCATCCTGGTGATTGGACGGTCGGGATCAGCCTTTGCCGCCGAGATTGGAACGATGCGCGTAACAGAGGAAATTGACGCGCTCGAAACGATGGCCATAGACCCTGTAGATTTTCTCGTGACACCGAAGTTCCTGGCCATGATCGTGATGTTGCCGTGCCTGACCATCTGGGCCAACGCCATGGGAATTTTGGGCGGCGCGCTGTTTGGCGTATCGGCCGCAAACTTTACGTGGGGACGGTATCTTCAAGCTTCACTGGACGCCCTATACTTGCGGGACATCACCACCGGCTTGATCAAAAGTGTCATGTTCGGCATTACCATAACCGCGGTTGGTTGTTATGAAGGGCTAGCTACCGGCGCGGGTCCGGAGGAAGTGGGCCGCTCCACCACGCGAGCGGTGGTGATATCCATTTTTCTGGTGGTGATGGTTGATCTGGTATTTACGGCTTTGTTTTTCTTTCTTGGAAACGGATAGATTTCGTGACTGTGGCCATGGAAAAATTAAGCGGCGAGAAGAATGGCGCGGACACCAAGGCCGCCGACGTTTTGATATCGGTGCGAAATCTACACGTCCGTTATGCCCAGCGAGAGATTCTTCACGGTATTAATCTGGAAGCGCACAGCGGCGAAACTGTTGTGATTCTGGGCGGCTCCGGTTCTGGCAAGAGCACACTGCTGAGGACTATGGTGGGCCTGGAAAAACCCAGCGGGGGGGAAATCTGGATTGCGGGCAAAAACCTCGCGGTGATCTCCGCGCCCGACCTCAAGGAAATTCGCAAGAAGATGGGGATGTCGTTTCAAGGCGGCGCCTTGTTTGGCTCAATGACCGTCGGCGAGAATGTGGCTTTACCCTTGCGCGAGCACACCAAACTGGAAGAATCCACAATTGAAATCATGGTGCGCCTGAAGCTGGAGCATGTCGGGCTGCTGGGCTATGAGAGCTATATGCCTTCTCAACTGAGCGGCGGAATGAAAAAGCGCGCGGCGGTGGCCCGCGCGCTGGCCATGGACCCGGCCATCCTTTTTTTTGATGAACCATCAGCGGGCCTGGATCCCATTATTGCGGCGGGAATTGATAACCTGATTTTGCAACTGAAGAAAGCGTTTCATATGACCATCATCGTGGTGACCCATGAACTGGCCAGCGCGTTCCTGATCGCTGATCGCATGATATTAATCGATAAGGGCTACGTAGTGGCTGCCGGCACTCCGGAAAACATGCGAGATTGCACTCAACCACGGGTGCGGCAATTCCTGGACCGCGTAGCCGAACCGGAAGTTGCGGGGGAAATGGACTATCTTCAGATGCTAACCGAAGGCACCAGCAATACTGAGGGCACAGTGGAAGACAAGAGAGGGGCGTGATGGGAGCAAGACGCGAGCAGACCATGGTGGGAGTTTTTGTGCTGGTTGCCGGGGCCTTATTGTTATTTGTGGTGTTCGCGCTGAGCGGCGTTTTCGGCGCCCGAGGCAATACATATCACACCTATTTCTCGTTTGCCGGCGGCATTGCGCCGGGAACCATTGTGCGCTATTCCGGTGGCCCGAAGATCGGACGTGTGGAGACCCTGAAAATCGATCCTGAAAATCCCGCGCGTATTGAGGTAACCTTCAACGTCAAGCCCGGCGTCCCGGTGAAGGCAGACAGCTATGTGAAGATTATGAGCATGACTCCCCTAAGCGATAACGACATGGAAATATTTCCCGGCAGTCCGCAGGGAGCCGACGCGAGTAATGGAGGATGGCTGCCCTCCGAGCCGTATGTGGACTTTAATTCGATTACCGAGCGCATCAACGACCTAGCGCCGCAGGCGGAAGCGCTGTTGAAGACGCTAAATGAGCGCGCCATAGCGTTGAAGGAAACAGTGGATCGCTTTAACGATTTGCTGAACGACCAGAACCGCGCAAATATCTCGGCAACCATTTCAAACGCCCGCGAAATGCTGGAAGAGGACCAGCCGGTTGTCAGATCGACCCTCCAACATATTAATAATGCCACCAACCAATTGCAGCCTGTGCTGGACAACGTGCAGCGAACCATCAATCAGGCCAACCAAGCGCTCAATCATATTGATGCGGTGGTCAGGGAAAACCGTCCGGACGTTCGCGCGTCAGTACTGGAGCTTCGTAAATCCCTGGCGGGGATGACTCAACTCACGACGCAACTCAACCAGACGCTGGACGTTAATTCCGACAACATAGACGCCTTGCTCGAAAACCTTCGCCAGATAACCGATAACATGAAGGAATTTACCGAGAAAATTAAATCCCGGCCTTATCTTCTCATCCGTTCAAGCGCCCCCAAGGAGCATAAGCCGGGTGAATCCAAGTGAAGCGAACCAAATATAAGCATTGGGGAGCGGAAAGGCGGAAATCCCAGGGAGCTTCGCATCGGAGATGTTGACATGAAAAAAAAGACCGCGAGTTTCGTACTGGCTTGCGCGATAGGCAGTCTGTGTGGCTGCGGCGCGGTACCGTCTATGAAGTATTACCAGATATCCGCGCCTAATTCTCCTCCCGCCCCGGCAACTGCCGCCACGCTGCCTCTTACGCTTGTAGTGGCCCCGCTGCGGGGATCGCCGCTCTATCAGGACGACAGGCTAATCTATGCCACCAGCAGTGAGGCCATGGGCGCCTACGAACACCAGCGGTGGGCCCAGGCGCCAACACAGATGATTCAGGATGTAATCGTGAGGACGTTGCGAGAGTCAGGTCACTACCGGACAGTGGAAGAGCTCAGCGGCAGTTCCCGCGGAAACTTTATTCTCCGGGGAAGCCTCTACGATTTCAAGGAAGTCTCCGGCGGCACGTTGAGCGCTCGCGTCACGCTGAATATGGACCTTCGCGATGTCAAGACCGGTGCAACGGTGTGGACCCACTACTACACGCATGACGAGCCTGTAGCCCATGACGATGTCCCCTCAGTGGTGGCCGCATTAAACCGGAACGTTCACCAAGCTGTCGGGGAAATCAGCTCGAGCCTCCAACGGTACCTGGATGAATACTCCGCAACGAACCAGCCCCAGCCATAGCGCAGGGATCGGGCAACTCCGCCACCGACCTGCTCGCTCTAGCCAGCCTTTCTGCGTTGGCGTTTGGCAGACAATGACATAGGAACCAAGGCCGGACCCTTTCGGGGCGCGCTGGCCACAGCCAGGCTTTTCTTCAACGCTTGCATTATGTCGATGACCGGAGCACGCGCAACCTCTGCCGGAGTCGCGATGGTCTTGCCTTTGGCCTTGGCATCCAACAAAGCCTTCAGGCGCTCCTGGAACTCATCGTGATATTTCCGAGGCTCGAATTTCGCAGTGAGAGTTTGCACCAGTTGCTCGGCTAGTTTTACTTCCTGAGGATTGAGTTTAGTGTCGCTTTCCTGGCCATATCCTTGCACGGTGGAAATCTCATTTGCGTAATACATTGTGTGGAGGGTCAGGCCGTGATCGCGCGGCCGCACGAAGACCGTGTATTCGCGCTGGTGCATAGTCAGCTTTGCGACGCCCATCACATGCTTTTCTTGCAGCGCCTTACACAGCAGCCGATAGCCTTTCTTCCCCTCGGCTTCCGGAACGGACAAGAATGATGAGTCGAAATAGATCGGATCTACATCATCGGCTTTTACGAAAGCCAGGATTTCCATGGTGCGTCCGGAAGCGGGGGTGATTTTCTTTATTTCGTCGCCTTCCACCAGCACGTATTGACCCGTTTCGTATTCGTAGCCCTTGATCACCTCATTGCGGTCAACAAAGCGATCGCAAGTGGGACAAAACAGCGGCTGCTTTAGCCGGGTGTGACATTCCTTGTGAAGCTGATGAAGATACGTGCGTTTCGTACGATCCGCCACGTACAAACGAATGGGAATTGATACCAGTCCGAACGTTAACATCCCTTTCCAAACACTGGAGGCCATGGGTTCGAATATAACCGAGGGTAAACTTTGGAGAATAAGGAGAATTCCCTACGCTTTGACGCGAAAATCTTGTACGACAGACTGCCTAAAACATTGCCAAATCAACACCTTGACGAAGGTTCCTGGATTAACTTGGGGCAGCCCATTCATCGCGCTACCCTCGGTTACCCGTACAATCAGGTGATGGGACTGCGTGAATACCACAAAAAAAGAACCTTTTCAGCAACTCCCGAGCCGTCCGGGAGGCCGGAGAAGACTTCGGGGAGCATATTCGTGGTGCAACGGCACGACGCCACGCGACTGCACTATGACTTCCGCCTGCAAATTGAAGGAACGCTGAAATCGTGGGCGGTACCCAAAGGGCCACCCTTAAATCCTTCGGAAAAGCGTCTGGCCATCCATGTGGAAGATCATCCCGTGGAGTACGCAAGATTTGAGGGGACGATTCCCCAGGGGAATTATGGCGCCGGCGAAGTGGAAATATGGGATCAGGGCACGTTCGAGGCGGAGGGTGACCTAAGCGCTGGAGATCAAGTACGGCGTGGAGAAATAAAGTTTCGGTTGCACGGCCAACGGCTACAAGGCAGCTACGCCCTGGTGAAGATGCGCAATTCCCAGCGCGAAAACGAATGGCTGTTCCTTAAGCACGCTGAACGAAATTCCCCAGGGGCCGGCTCCGCACAGCCGCCGCCTTCCATCTCTGATTCTGGCGGGAGAAAGGAGACGGCGTCTCGCCCATCTAAAGCTCGGCCATCCCCCCTGGCTCAGGCAAATCCCGCAAAAGTATCCGGCGCCAAGTCTAGTCCTATGCCTTCGGATGTAAAAGTTGCCCTCGCAACGCTCGCTAAAAGTCCTTTCTCGGATGCCCATTGGCTGTTTGAAATCAAGTGGGACGGCGAACGGGCGCTGGCCTATATACGCAAGGGCGAACACGCGGAGTTCCGCTCGCGATCCGGCCGCGACATTACGCATCAATTTCCCGAGCTGCGGGCGTTGCCAAAACAATTGAAGGCGTTGGAGGCGATTGTTGACGGCGAGATCGTCGCGCTGGATGAAAGCGGCCGCTCGGATTTTCAGCGCCTGCAAAACCGGTTTCTTTCCACCACCCCGCCGACAACGGTGCAGCGGGCATGGCCGGCCACTTATTACATTTTCGATATTTTATATTGTGATGGTTACGATCTGCGACAGGCCCCTCTGACAGAACGCAAACATCTGCTAGAAGCACTGTTGGAAACATCTAATAATATTCGATTTTCGGATCATCAGATGGAAAAGGGCGAAGAGCTATATGAACTGGCCCGCAAACAAGGCCTGGAAGGAATCCTCGCAAAACAGGCGCAAAGCCCCTACGCCAGCGGGCGCACGCACAACTGGCTCAAGCTAAAGATTGTTCAGGAAGTGGATGTCATCATTGGCGGCTGGACCGCTCCCCGAAAGACACGAGCGCATTTAGGAGCTCTGCTGATGGGCATATATAAGGGAGAAGATCTCATTTATATCGGGAGCGTTGGCACGGGTTTTTCGAACGAGTTGTTAACAATTACATACGATCGGCTGCGCAAGATCGAAACAATAAAGTGTCCATTCGCTCACAAACCCAAATTAAGCGAGCCATCCACATGGGTAAAACCGGAAATCGTGGCCAGAGTGAAATATGGCATGTGGACGAGTGACAGCAAGCTGCGCCAACCCGTGTTTATTGCGTTTCGTGATGACATCAGCGCGCGGGAGTGCCAAATCGAGGGAGAAACGCCGCAGGCAATACCGGAATTGCCAGCGCCAAAACCAAGGTCTCTTAAAGATTCCAACGGGAAGGGTTCAAGGACCAGCAAGGGCAGGAATGAAAACAATCTAGCGGGTGCGCGTCCCAGTAAGCACAGAGCCGGAAACGACGCGAAAGACATCGTGGCCACACTGGAAGCGACCCAGGCGGATGGCCTGTCCGCAATGGTGAATGGCAACGAGATTAAGCTTACCCATCTAAACAAGGTATATTTTCCGGAAAACGGCTACACCAAGAAGGATTTGCTGCTCTACTACGCGCGCATGGCGCAATATATCCTACCCTTTCTAAAAGATCGGGCGATGGTGTTGCGGCGGTATCCCAACGGAATTCACGGACAAGCATTTTTTCAAAAGGAAGCACCCTCGTCGCGACCCGCCTGGCTGAAAACGGCGTCAATTTATTCGAAGGAGCGCAAGGGCGAAATGCCTTACGTAATGGCGGACGACACATCGGCGCTCCTGTATTTAACCAACCTTGGATGCATTGATCACAATCCCTGGTCGAACCGCGTGGAGCACCCCGACCAGCCGGATTATATTTTCTTCGATTTGGACCCGACCGATGGCACGCCCTATGCCGCCGTGCTCAAGGTGGCCTCCGCGATTCATCGCCGTTTGGAATCGATTGGTATGCGAACCTACCTGAAAACCTCCGGCGCGTCAGGATTCCATATCTACGTCCCGCTAGAACCGAGGTACACCTATAACCAGGTGCGGGAATTTGCAGGAGCGATCGCGCAACTGGTGGAGCGCGAATTGCCGAAACTGGTAACCCGCGAAAGGGAAATTCGCAAGCGTCCGAAAGGAAGGACTCTGATTGATACGTTGCAGAACGCTCGTGGAAAACCGCTGGCCTGCCCTTACTCGATTCGGCCCTTTCCTGCCGCGCCGATCTCGGCGCCGGTCAGCGCGGACGAGCTTTCCGGAAAGTTAACGCCCGAGACGTGGAACATCGCGACCTTGCCGGCACGCTTGAAAAAGCGCGGAGATCTTTGGAGCGACTTCTGGGATAACCGGAAAAAACTGGAAGATGCCGTGGAACGCTTCACCGCCCAGGAAGCATAGCCCCAGGAATCATCCTTCCAGGATTACGGAGTTCCCCGTATTTCCCAATGTCACAAATTGAATATGATGTGCCCGTACTTCAGGAAGCCGCTGTTGCACGAGGGCGCCATGTTTCAAACATTCAAAGACCAGCTGAAGGTGGAAAATCCCGCGGAGGTTTTGCGCGGTCAGGACGGCATTTTCGAAGTCGTATCGCCATGCGGATACACGTTCGAAGTTACCTGCCGCCCCGGATCACCCATGCAAGTGCGTGAATTGCGTCACCTTGGGAGCGCATATCTGCGACCGGAACACCCCGTATGGGAGATTCGCCGGCTGCGGCCAACGGCAGCATAAACCTCAGCGGCGGATTTTTAAGGTCCGTTGCAACCGAAGACAAGAGCGAGGAAGGGTTGGAGATANNCGCCAAATCATCTTATTTTTTAGCCCAAAAGAGCTTCTTCATTTCTTCATTAAATTTTGGGATGTCGGACGGCTGACGGCTGGTCACCAAGTTTCGATCAACCACAGCCGCGGAATCCACCCATTTACCACCCGCATTTTCGATATCGTCGCGTATGGTATGGTAACTGGTAAGGGTACGTCCCTTGAGCAAGCCGGCGGAAACGAGCAGCCAGGGCGCGTGACAGATTACCGCGATGGGCTTACCAGCCTTGTCCATGGCCTGGACGAATTGCTGGGCTTTCTTTTCCACGCGGAGCGCATCGGCGTTCAGCGCCCCACCAGGAAGCAGCAGAGCGTCAAATTCGCCTGCATCGACTTGATCGAGCGTCTTGTCAACGGGATATTGTGCCGATTTGTCGTCATGTTTCATGGCTTGGACCTTGCCAGATTTTAGCGAAATCAGCACGGTTTCCGCGCCCTCGCTGTCTAGAAATTTTCTCGGTTCGGTCATCTCCGCTTCTTCGAACCCCGGGGCCACAATGATTGCAACTCTGGGGTACTTATGTGATTCGGGCATTGGCGCCTCCTCTGGCGAGTGAAACCGCAAAACTGATTGATTCGTCTTTTTCTTTGGGCAACTGGCCTGCTATCTGATCATGCCTTCGCAATAGTTCCATGGATATCGGGCTCTCCATATAACCCCCGGGGGCAAGGTCTGTATAGGCGCCTTATTGAGGCAGGTTGACGGACGTGTCAAATTGTTTCGGCAAAGAGATTAATGCGTGTTATAGATGTACATGATCCGAGGAACCGGGAACGTCATGGCGGCCACCTATCAATGAGCGCATCTGAATCCAACCCGAGAGAAGTCCGCAGGCCGGGCACCAGGGTTTTCGTTCGCTCCAAATGGCGCACCATCCTCCCGGCGTCCATATTCATATTTCTGGTCATTCTTGCGGCCATCGGGATTCGAAGTGAGGAGCGCGCTCAAGAAAGCAGAAAATGGATTGACCACACGTATGATGTCCGAGGCGTGGTGCGGTCGCTGGACACTGAATTGTTCAAGGCCCAAGCCAATTATTCCCAGTACCTGCTGACAGGCGACACAACCCGGTTGGACCAAAGTAAAAGCGCACTCGAACTGGGATTGCAGTACGCAGCCACGGCCCGGGCCTTAACCTCCGACAATAGTGTCGCGCAAGCCAGGCTCAATCAACTAGATTCAGTAATGAGACAGATCCAACAGCTAGCCCAGAGCCGGCCGTCAAGCGCCGGCCAAATCAGCGCGGAAGAGGTCCAAATCGAGGCGAATCTCGCCGGATTGGCTGGTCAGGCGGAGTTCATTTGCGGGAGCATGGTATCCGAGGAAACGAATCTTCTGGCCATTCGTCACCAAATTGAAAATCGCATTTATCGCCGAATTTTTCTGATCCTTGGCATTCTCGTTGCCCTGGCTTTGATCGCTTTAGCAGTTCATATCCGGCTCTTGTTGCAGGAAATCCAGGACATCAAGCAAGCCCAGGCTCAAATTCAGGAGAGCCGGGAATCCTACCGGCTGCTGAGCGCCAAGCTGCTGGAACTGCGCGACCAGGAGCGGCGCAAGGTTGCCCGGGAATTGCATGACAGCGTGGGGCAATACCTTGCCATGCTCCGCATGAACCTCGGACGGCTAACAAGCAGCCCTGATTACCTGGCGAAGAGCGCGGATTTATTGCCTCAAACCGTAGTAATGGCGGACCGCGCCATCGCCGAAGTGCGCACCATTTCGCATTTGCTGCACCCGCCACTGCTTGAGGAAATCGGCTTGGCCAGCGCTTTGCAAGCCTACGCGGAGGAATTCGCCCGTCGAAGCAATATTCAGGCGACGGTGAATGTGCCGGAAGATTTGGATCGTTTTCCCAAAGAGATTGAACTCGCGCTTTTTCGCACGGTGCAAGAAGGGCTCACTAATGTGCACCGGCATTCCGGCGCCAAGTGCGTGGAAATTACCCTTCAGGCGAGTGCTGGCGAGGTTTGCGTCCTCATCAAGGACGATGGGCGAGGAATTCAGCCCGCAGTTCTGGCCAAGTTTCATGCGGGCGTTGGCGGCGGAGTGGGTTTGACTGGCATGCGCGAACGGATCGCTGAACTCGGAGGGCGTTTGGAAGTGGAATCAAGCCCTCGCGGAACTCTCCTGCGGGCGCGCCTGCCCAAGCAATGCGATGCCGCGGCGGAGACTGAGTTGGAAATGTTTAGAACGGTATGAACTGTCGTCCGCGATACACCATGCAAGTCGTGATGGACCCAATTAGCAACTACCAGTTGTGCAATTCGCCCGTCGCCGAAAAGAGTGGCGCTTCCATGGACAGCTATACCCCTACCTTCTGGTTCGGGANNGAGAATAGATCTGAGCATCTACAAGTTCATTAAGTCCTTTATCTGGTGCTTACGTTAGATTCAGGACGGAATCCTTGTGGGCCCGGCTGTACTCTAAAATGCTCCGGTTCTTAGCGATGAGGATCGGAACTTTTCTCTTGTCACGCCTAAAACAAAAGGCCCCTTGGGAACAATCCAAGTGGCCTTTCGTATTTACGTGTGAATTGCTATTTTCCTGATTTGATCTTTGCCCATCGAGCTCTTGCGCCAGCACTGATTCTGGCTCTGGCTTCAGGCGACATGGTAAATTTCTTCTTAGGCGGTATGAATGGGGCGGCAGGTCTAGCGACAGCTTTAGGTGCAGACTTAGCCGCAGATTTAGCAGTTGCTTTAGTTTGCGCTGTCTGGCCCTTTGTTTTTGCCCACCTTGCTTTTTGACCGGCAGCCATCTTAGCTCTAGCTTCAGGGGATACAGTACGCTTCCGCTGTGTGGCTAAGCGCCCAAGTCTGGCTATACGGCCAAGCGCGCCCCCGATCTCACCGCCTAGCGCTTCTATGGCCCGA
>PKXT01000253.1 GCA_003133505.1 Acidobacteriota bacterium | reverse complement strand
TCTGATAGTGGTCCACTTCCGTAGGCGTCTCCACCTCCTTGAGATCGGCTACCGACTGTAAAAGTGTCGGCTCGAGCTGCCCGGATGCACGTAGCGGAATGGTTTTCAAATCGTTGATACTGCGGATGTTTCGCTCCGGATATTGTACGGTGAGGAGGTAGCTATTGCCATTTCGCGGGTCAATCCAGTAGTTCGGAGCAATCATTCCGTTGTTAGTAAGCGCGGTAATGACATTGTCCACTACTTCTTTCTGGCTCAGGCCCATTTCGCCGGCTCGGACGCGGTTTACATTAAGTTGTATCGCCGGATAGTCGAGATCCTGGGGAGTGTACACATCACTCACCCCGGGCAGTCCGTGAATTTCGCCGGCCAATTCATCGGCGACGCGAGCATCGGCCTTCAAGCTATTGCCGGACACCTGTACATCGAAAGGGGCGGGAAGGCCCTGATTCAACACCGCATCCTGAATTCCACCCGATTGAAAAAACACAGTAGCCTGGGGCAATTGCTCGCGTAGATCACGACGAACCATATCCATGTACTCATAGCTGCCGGTCTTGTGGCCGTCATTAAGGGCTACCTGAATGGTCGCCGTGTGCGGGCCGGAGTTGGGAGTGTATAAAGCCGGATAATCGGCCACCAGACCGATATTCGAAACGATCAAGTGGAGATCATGCGGGGTAACCGTATGGCGAATGATGTCCTCCGCTTGTTTAACGATTTGTTCGGTTAACTCAATGCGCGTGCCTGGGGGCGCTTTCAGATTAACCATAAACTGCCCCGCGTCGCTTCGCGGAAACAAGGCCACTCCCAAGAAAGGATAAATGGCCAAACTAAGAACGAAAATGGCCAGCGTACCCCACAACACCTGGCGCGGTCTCGATAGAGCTCCATTGACCCGCGCCTCGTACCAATCCAGCATTCTGTGAAACCGCCGGTTGAATTCAGCGTTGAACCGCTGTCCCCAGCTTTTCTTTCCCACATGCCCGAGGATGGCCATCGGCCCGCCCGCCAATTCGGCGGCCTGCGGGGGCCCGGACTGGTTCCTCATTTTCTCTCCATCCTCCGGCTCATCATAAAGGGGCGCCTTGATAAGTTTGGCGCAGAAAAGTGGCACCACCGTCATGGCCACGAAATAGGACGCGGCCAGCGCGAATACCACAGCCAGAGCCAACGCGGTGAACAAAAATTTGCTGACGCCGGTCAACAGGGTGACCGGAAAGAATACAACCGCGCTGGTCAGCGTGGCCGCCAGTACTGCCAGCGCAACTTCACTTCCTCCATTTTCAGCCGCCACAGCCGGCGGCTCGCCCATTTCCATATGCCGGAAAATATTCTCAAGTACGATCACGGAATTATCAATCAACCGCGAAAACACAATAGCCAGGCCGGCCAGCACCATGCTGTTGATCGTGTAACCCCCCAGATGCAGCATGATGAGCGCCGCCAGCGCGGAAAGAGGGATCGACAAAAATACCGCTGCTGTCGCCCGCATGCTTCCAAGAAATAGCAGCACCATCACTCCGGTAAGAAGTAGGCCGATGCCGCCTTCGCGCATTACCGACTCGATGGCCTGTTTCACGAATTTCGACTGATCAAACACGATGGTCGCTTTCAATTGCGCGGGAACATCGAATAGGTTCGCCACGGCCTTGCGAATGTTATCGACCACCGCGATGGTATTGCTATCGCCGCCCTGCTTTAGGATTGGCAGATATACGGAGGGTTGACCGTCCACCAGCACGACATTGGTCTGAATCGAGGAGGCGTCCTTGACCGTTCCCACGTCCTTGACGCGCACCACACTCTGGTCCACGGTCTTCAGCGGTACGTCATTAATGTTGTTAATGTGGGAGATTTCGCTGTTGGTGTAAATCTCGTAATCGTAGGGCCCGATTTTCGCGTCTCCGGCCGGCAGGATCAGGCTGGCCTCGTTGATCGCTCTCACAATATCCATGGGGCTGAGTTCGTAGGCCTGCAACTTATCGGGATCAACATAGACCATGACTTGGCGATAACGCCCCCCGAATGGAGGAGGAATGGAGGCTCCCGGCGCCGTGGCAATTTGATTCCTAATGGTGTACTGGCCAAGATCGCGCAGTTCCGTCTCGGAGAGTCCTTGTCCCTGCAATGTGACCAAACAGACGGGAAGGCTGGAGGCATCGAATTTCAGCACCACCGGCGNNTGGGAGAGTTCCAGAGGGAAGCCGGCGCAAATCGGCCATGGCGAGATTGGCAATTTCCGATGCATCAGCGTCCGCGTTTGTTCCCGGCTGGAAATAAACCTTGATGATGCTGACCCCGGGAAGCGAACGGGATTCCATGTGGTCTATGCCGCTGCCCAAGGTAAAGAAGCGTTCAAAGATGCCGGTGATTTGCCCTTCAATCGTTTGCGGAGGCATACCGCTGTAGAAGGTGGCTACCACGACTTCCGGAATATTGATGGGCGGAAACAGGTCCACCGGCATTTGCACGGTGCTGGTCACCCCAATGACCAGAATCATCAAACAAAGAACAATAATGAAGTAGGGATTGCGAATGGCGAAGCGCGACATTATCCGCCATCCTGGGTCTCGCCAAGCTGGGTCATCCGCGGTTCCACAATCTGGCCATTGCGGAGGTGATCGAGCTGGCTTACCGCTACGTGGTCACCTGCAGCCAGACCGCTTTGAATTTCAGCATAATCTCCCGTACGAATGCCGATTTTAAGCGGCCGCTCTTCAATCGTATTCTGTCCGTTAACCACAAATGCGACGAACTCATCGCCCTTCTGGTACAACGCCTGCAGGGGCGCGGCCACCGCATTCATACGCTGGTCTAAAACGATCTTGGCGTCCGCATACATCCCGGGAATCAGCTTAAAATCCTGATTCGGAACATCCACCTCCGTAAGCAGGNNTTCGCGTGGCCATGTCCACGGAATCGGAGAAGCGCGCTACCTGCCCTTGAAAGTGTTGCCCCAGCACCTTCACATAGACATCTACCGGCGTGCCGAGTTTGATCTTGGGAGTATCATCTTCCGGAATGGGGATCTCCAGGCGCAATAGACCGTTTTGGGATAGTTGAACGAGCGGGAGCTCCTGCTTGCTTGAGGAAGTTCCGGCGGGTAGCATGGCCCCCGTATCCGCGTAGCGGCGGNNCTGTCTTCTCTTCGCTCGCTTGGGCCACCGAGACCGCCGCTTCCGCAGATCCCAGGTTTGCCTTTCCGGCGGTGACCTGGGCCTCCGCGCTCTGGTCTTTGCCGCGCGCATCATCCACGTCCTGTTCAGCGACGAGATCGGGATGCGTTTTTACAACATCGGCCAGGCGGGTGTACTCAAGATGCGCGACAGTATAGGAAGCTTGATCCCGCTGCAGCTCGGCTCGCGCTTGGTCAATCTGCTGCCGGGCCATTAAAACAGCCGCCTTGTTCTGCCGTAGTTCGTCTTCCAGTTCGGGGATTTCAAGGACCGCCAGTACTTCCCCCTCATGCACATGATCGCCGACGTCAACAAAAATCTGTTTGACATAACCGGGCACCTTGGCGTCCACCGCAATTTCCTGGAAGGGATGAAATTCGGCGGCAATATCAAGTTGGTTTTGCAGGTTTCGCGCAGTTACCGTGGCTACGGCCACGACCGTGGCGCTTGACTGTTCCTTCGATGAGACTCCTATTTCGGAATGCGAACATGCCCCCATCGCCAATAGCGAAGCTATTGTGCCAAGAAATCTAAGTCGGGGTTTAAACTGCGTCCATATTGGCATTGGCGAAAAACTATGCCTTTCTTACCTGCGGAATAACCAGTTCATCACCGTTCTTTTATGCGCGTAATCCTGTCCAAAGAGCGCTTACAGTTCGGTACATTTTTCGATCATGGATTGTAAAGGACGATCCAACATCTCTATCGTGAGCATAGTATCATTCATAGCTCCATCGCTATATGAGGTATGCGCTCTCCCGCCGTCAATCATGGTGCAATGTGATCAACATAATAATCCCAGTCGCGCATCTGCTGATCGTAGATTTGAACTATCCATAAACCGCGGGAATCTACAACATAAACCACATTGGCGCGGCCGGAAATGATTTTCTTGACTCCCGTAAAATGTTGGGATACTTGCGGCGTTCCGGGCTTGGAAAGGTCCCAGACCGTGATGTTTTGGACTGGAGAGTTGGTATCCGCAGGTTGAGGCCCGGTGGATGTCCCTGATCCTTTTGCATCCATTACAATGGCTACGTCGCCCTTAAATGCGATCTGACTCAGTTTTGCATCCGTCGGCAAATCGATCGAACCCGCCATTTTCGGTTTCCGGCGGCTTGTTACGTCGATAATGGCAACCTGCTGAGACCCAATGTTTTGCACATATAAATAGCGGCGATCTTCGCGCTCAAGAAAGACAGCGTCCTTAAAGTGGGAAACATCTAACGACACGTGGCCCAATATCTTGGCGCCCCGCTGTTCTGGGTCATACCAGGATGGAGCTTGCTGAGCGTTGGCTCGCTGAACGAGCACCGTTGCGAGGGGCGCCGCCAAAAGCAGCAAGAATAGCCCCTTCATGGACCAGCGCACCGTTCGCCCTATTATCGAACTCATATTCATGCCATCCTCCTTAATTCAAAGGACCAGCGTTTGCCTTCAATTCTAATCCCTTGAATCGAGGAAAGAAAGGGGGCCGCGCAAGAATCGGTATTCCTTACGAACGGGGGGAAATCATCCACAGCCTGACGCGGCGCGGCGTTACTCTTGAAACGGACCAACATACGGTCTCCAAATCAATCGCCGGTTGCCATACAACAAAATGGCCGAGAGCAAGATAGAGGAATAACTGCGGCCAAGAACTGGGGCTGTTTTCCGGCCGTCAGAACGGAAAACGCACCGAGAGAATTCCATTGTGATTATTTTTATGGTATTCCGTGGTGGCAATCTGAAATCCACCGCCAATGCTAAGACCCAAACGATGCCATAGATGAATCCGCCCCACTACGAGGCCAGGTGTGATAAAGGTCTGCTTCTTGCCGTCGTTTGGCCCGTCAATAAAAAATGAGGAGTTTACTTCCACCTCCGGCCAAAAAATCCTGTCCACCCGGTATTGAAATGCGGTATTCCACGCGAGGGTTCGGCCTATGATATCGGTGTCGCCGGTTGGCAATGTCGCGCCAAACGTTGATTGCACATCGAAATTACCGAAGCCTTTGCCGGCGGCAACGGCGGGCGTAATCGTCGCGTCCTGTGTGCCGTTCTTGTATTGGCCGGTAGGCGTGGAAGCTCCCAAAAACGCCGTCAATATGTAATTGCCGTGTTCCTCATTCCCAGCCAGCAATCGGTATTTCAGCAGAAATGAAACATCTCCGAAACCGTCCTGCTCGGTCGATCCATGGGCGATGTAGGGCGGAGGACTCACAATGATCTCCACGCGCTGCGCAGGGATGAGCTCCAAACCTTTGGAAAACCCATAATTTTCATTTAAGGCGCCACTGGACGATTGCTGCCAGCCGATATCGTAACGAAATTCCTCTTCCAATCGCGGCGTTGTGGTCGCCAATGGCGTGATCCAATGCGGNNGGCTTGTGTCTTGTTTACCCGCACAAACCACTTTCCCCAAAAGCCTTCCGGTGTTTGTGCGGGCGGTTGTGGGGTTTGCAGATCCCCATCTGTGCCCCCCCCATCGAAATTTCCGCCGTCGTTCGCGTCCGTTGTAAGTGTTTCTGAAACGCCCTGTGGGTTCATCGGCAAATCAGATGTCGCATTTTCGCTTTGGGCGCGCGAAATGGGAACTATCAGGAGCGATATCGCCGCAATGGCGAGCGTCAGTAAGGCTTTTCTTGGGCGTGTGATTACCAGCATGGCGGCCTCTCGCAATCAAAATAGTGTCGGTCTGCGCGCCCCAACAGCGCAAACGTTTATATACGACTGTAATCGTTTACGCAAGGCGAATTGATTCGACCTCGTTAACCACCGGTCCCGAAAGGGATTTTGGCGATTGTCACAGATTCTTAACACAACCGTCATAGAGCGGTAAGGATCGCCCCGCAAACTTTGCCCACGCACAGTCTCGGGCCATTCAGGGGAGGTCCGGACAAGTTATTCCTAGCGGTGCGGAGCCAGCGCTATTGCGGATCTGCCACGTGAAGTGTGCGGGCATCGTTTTGGCTACCCACGAATTTGATTTACTCCGTTTGCCCGGCGAGCGGAAATACTTCTAGGAGGCAATGGATGAAAGCACTTGCAGTAATACTACTGATAATCGGGGTGACGGCTGGCCCAGCCGCTATTGCGGCCTCGAATGATAAGGCATCCAGCACGACGTCCGACACAACTGCAAAGGACGCCAAGACCACGGCGGCGGCTTCCCAGCCTCCTGCCGGCAATACCACTTCAACGAATTCCGCGGTTCCCGCTACTGCGGCAGCCCCAGCGAATCCAGCCCTGGAAGCTGAACTCGAGCAATTGCGTGAATTAATGGAATCTCAGCAAACGGCGTTGAAGAGCCAGCAAGCCGAGATTGAAGCCCTTAGAGCCCAGTTGGGCTCTAACCATCCGGCCACCATACTGCCTGCACCTGCGGCCGTCGCGGGGGCCGTACCATCAGCCGCGACTGCGGCTGCTCCAGCGCCCTTAAATGCCACCGTGGCTGATGCTCAGAACCAGAACGGAACGAGTGATGAGGAGGGAAGCAGATCGCCGCTTTCCTTCAGGATCGGCGACGCCCAATTTACGCCAGGCGGTTTCCTCGATTTAACGTCCTACAACCGGACCACTAATGTCGGCAGCGGAATCGGGACGAGTTTCGGCAGCATTCCATTCAACAATAGCGCCAACGGCGCTGGCGATCAGTCGGAGTCCCGTTTCACCGCCCAAAACTCACGTGTATCGCTCAAAGTTGAAGTTCCAGTTCGCGGCGGCAATATGACCGGTTACATCGAGACGGACTTCCTTGGCAATGCCCCGACCAATCTGAATGTGACAAGCAACAGCAACACCCTTCGCATGCGGCTCTATTTTGCGGATTATCGCCGCGGCAAATGGGAAATGTTGGCCGGACAGGAGTGGAGTCTGTTGACCCCGAATCGCGTGGGCATCGGATATATGCCGACGGATATTTTCTTCGCGCAGGATATGGATACGAATTACCAGCTGGGCTTGACTTGGGCGCGGCAGCCTCAATTCCGTATCCTTTACCATCCGACCAAGAACTGGGCAATGGCCGTTTCGCTTGAGAATCCCGACCAATACACCGGCGGCGCTGTCACTTACCCAGAAGATTTCGCTCCCGCCACCGGCACTTCGCTCACCAATCAAGTCGACACCGGCAACGGCACCACTTCGCCGGGTTATTTCCCCGACATCATCGCAAAGATCGCTCGGGACCAGCACCTGGGCAAGAAGGACTTGCACTTTGAGGTTGCGGGAATAGTGAGCGGCAATCGACTGGCCACTCCGGCCGCAATCGCCGGCGTCAGCGCGACACAGAGCAAGACCGCAGGCGGTGGATCGTTCAACATGAATCTGGAATTGGGCAGGAATTTCCACCTGATCGCCAATACGTTCTGGAGCGATGGCGAAGCGCGGTATATTGACGGGCTAGGACCAAACTTCGTTGTTGGCCAGGATGCCGCTTCTCTGAATTTCATCCCAAACCTCATTCACGCGGGTTCGGGTGTCGGCGGCTTTGAATGGCAGTTCACCAAAAAAACCATGTTCTACGGCTATTACGGCGGAGCCTACTTCGGTCGCGCATCGCTGACCGACCCCACAACCGGAAAGCTGATCGGCTATGGGTATGGCGGCTCCGCGTCGTCAAACAACCGGGCCATTCAGGAAGGAACACTAGGCGTAATTCAGACGATCTGGAAGAATTCCAACTATGGCACTCTGCAGGTCATCACGCAGGCCTCTTATCTGACCCGTGCGCCGTGGTTTGTGCTTGCACCGACAGACACGACACCCGGAGCTCCCAAGAATGCACACGTGACTATGGCCTATGTTGACTTGCGTTACGTCTTGCCATAGTTAATCGCTGCCTCAATCTGCGCGGGATTCCAAATTAGGATTGGGATCCCGCGGGATTCCCCCCGCTTTCTCTTCCGCAAAGTGCCAGTGTGACGCCCAAACATCTCTTCTCCCGGGTTGTCTGTTGCCTCGAAGTCTATTGTTGACTTACGATGCCTTCGCAGGTGACTCCAGTAAAACGGTAGTGGGAGAGAAGATTGACTCAGTATTCAGCGGCCCTAAAACCATGCCGATGCGAAAAACTTCGGACATCCTTATATTCTAGTGTCCTGTCCCATAAATAGATGGCAATAGTATTGCTGGGAATATGGCATCTCCGGTGCAGAATGGGGGGTGCTTATGGCCATGGGACGACCGAAAGCGGCGT
>PKXT01000334.1:252-32119 GCA_003133505.1 Acidobacteriota bacterium | reverse complement strand
TGTGGGCAGGTCGGCTGGGTCGCCGCGCCGCAATGCGGACAGAAGACGAACTTGGCCCGCACATTCTGCCCGCATGAACGGCAGCGATTCGGGAGAGGATCCCGCACGATGAAGTACAAAATGATGCCGATTGCGTTTGGAATGAATGCCGCCAGGAGCGTCCACATCACATAGCGCATGCCACGGCGTTTGGCGTCTCCGTTAACGTATCCCACCAGCGCTACCAGAATGAAAAGAAACAGCGGGAAACCCAGCGTAATCGCCAATTGACCGGCGAGAGGCGTCCTGGCGAATCCCTGGTCGTGTGCAGCGCGAGGCGCGATCTGCAAGAAACAAGCCAGCGCGACATATAGAAATGTGGCGACAACCCAAGCGGTCCGCGGAATTACACTGAGTTCCTTCGTAAAACGGCTCATATCATTCTCCTTTCACGCTGATGGCGCACGCCGAGAATTACCGCGGCAATGCCACCCGTAAGCCACAACAACATGGTGTAACCAGACAGCCCCAACCAGGGCCTGGCAAAGCCTGGCGCAAGCCAAACCAGGTAATTGCCACTCAAGAAACGGATCACCAGCCAACTCGCCACAGCGAGCAGCCAGCCAAACAGCATCAAGAAAATCATTACCCATTGCCCCCAGCGCTGATCGGCTTGCATCTCCATTCGCAAGGACACCTGGGCCAGTGTGCGCGAAACCAATTCACTCGACGGTTGGGGGATGGGCAGGCTCCGCAGACCCACAGCCAGCAGCCGATGGGCAGACCACTCCCCCGCGCAACCGGCGCATTCACTCACGTGCCGGTCAACACTCTCCTGCTCGTCGCGGGTGAGAGCGCCGGCGGCGGCAATTCCGAGCAATTCGCGAAGTTTTTCGTGGTCGTTCATTGCCAATTCTCACCGGGATACCGAGCTTGCAAAATCTCGCGGAGGTTGTGTAAACCGCGGGTCAATCTGGTTTTCACCGTCGAGAGAGGGACATTCAGCACTCTGGAAATTTCGTCGAGCTTCATTTCTTCCTCAAACCGCAGCGTCAATACTTCGCGATAAATCACCTGCAAATCTCCCAAGGCCGCGGACAATCTCTGCGTCCGCTCGTGAGCCAGGATAGCTTCAATGGCTGGCAATTCGGTCGATCTGAGCTCCGCAAACCTGGAATTACTAGAGGGATTGTCGGAGACGGGCTCGTCCAGGCTTTCCGGTGCTGTGCGGCGCAGGTGATCAAACGCCAGGTTGCGAGCGACGGTAAACAACCAAGCGTCGAAACTCCAGCGTGCGTCATATTTGTGAATCTTTTCCGCCACGCGCAACCAGGTTTGTTGAAAAATGTCCTCCGCTGTGGCCGGCTCACGCACCAAACGCAGGAGATAACGATAGAGACGGTTCTGGTAACGCGCGAGCAACGCGGAAAGAGCGTCGAGATCCCCGCGACGGAGCTGCGCTACCTCGGCTTCGACACCCACCGAACCCTCCCGCAACATGACGGCCGCGCTAATCATACCCATTCCGGGGCACATTCCCAGGCTCATTTCCATGCTCATACACTGGCTCATTATTCGCTCATTCACAGGTACGGTTCACACCACCAAAAAGACTCATCCCTCAAAGCAATGCCTGGCCCATCGCGTCTTTTGACAGTTGTACAGAATCCACGGTATAGAACCAGTGGTATTCTTTCAGCACACTCACCATCTGACATTAGGAGGAATTAATAATGCCCAAAGGCAATCCGTCCGCTTCCGATACGCTCACCCGCGAGGATTTAATTGAACACCTAAACGGAGATCTGGCCCGCGAATATCAGGCCATCATCGCCTACGTGGTTTATTCACAGGTTCTTGATGGAGCGGAATATATGAACATCGCAGCGGAGCTTGAAAAGCACGCCGCGGAAGAATTGCAACATGCGCTGATTATCTCCAAGCAGATCGATTACCTCAACGGGCAACCGACCGTGCAGCCAATGCCGGTGAAGGTGAGCAGCTCGAACAAAGAAATGCTCCGCGCCGATCTGGACAACGAAAACAACACGATTCGGAATTACCGCCAGCGGGTCCGGGAATGCGAGCAACTCGGCGAATATGCGATGGCCGAGTTAATCCGGGGAATTCTGGTCAATGAGCAGGACCATCAGACGGCGCTGGCTACGGCGTTGGGAATTGATGTTCCCAACGTGGAAAGGCCTTAACCCGAAGGCTCTTTCAGACAGCAGAGAGCGTGACGACACGCGTAGTTTGGCGGAGAGGCTAAAAGACTATCCCTGGAATATCATTTGTGGACATCGCAAATCGCGCGGATAACCTTGGCTCAGGATTCCGTTTAATCGGTTGCGGCAACCCGGGGATCCGTAGGGCCCGGCTCTGGCACATGAGGTTCGGCCGGGGGATCAACGATTGGACGGCCCGGCAATTTCGGATCGCTGGGGTCGGGCCCCATCGGCGGTTCACCGGGGAGCGAAGGATCAGTAGGATCTGGGTTGATGTGCGTGGGATCGGGCACCTGGTGGATCGATCGGTGCATCTCGACGAGCCGGATTATCTGGAAAACCTCCGCCGGTCCCCATGGCGCCAAATGGAGTTGGCGGGTTAACCTCTGATCGAACGCCCCCGGAAATGCTCATGTCGCTGGATTCAGTAGGGCCTGCGTGGTTCATTTTTGCGCTCCGGCGGATCGCTAACACCCCAACATCGTGGGGAAGCGGTCTAGCGTCATTTCCTATCCATACCGTGAAGTATTCATTTCTGGGTAGCGCAACCATCTTTTGCTAGAGCCATGCCCCTCAAGATGCTCAAGATACCGAGTACCGCTGGAGAAAGACTTGGGCGCGAAAAAGTGTGAGTACAGGATTCAACTGATTGATCCGGGATGATAAGAAAACTATCATGTAGGCGCTAGATGAAGTACCTTGGCGGCCATGTCCTTGAGTTTATTTGAGGAGTGACTGCACACGGTGGCCCGAGCCGGGCCTTTGCAGTTTGACCGGCTTGGAAGCCGCCCTTGGCCGCCGGGTGCTGAAACAGTAGCTCTGAGATTAGTTCCTCCGCTTCAGTAAACCTCTGACTACCTCAAACACCCCAAACGCGGTAGGCATTTAGGCATGTCCTCAATGGGCATATCCCAAAAAGCGAGACTGTAAGGATGACGGGAAGAATATGCGGTTTAGTGGGGCGTCCAATGCGGATGGGCGCTGAAAAATCCATGCACAACACAAATCTCGTACGCGACGACAGAGCCGAAAACCAGGCTGATCAATCCCGAGGCCAGAGAGAGTTTGCGCGTAAAGCCTTCCCGGTTGCGTCCCACCAGATAAAATGTTGAAGCAATGCTCATGGTGATGACCATCATTCCCGCAATAGTTCCGATGCCAAATACGAGCAGGTAAGCGATGGCCCAGCGCGAATTGGGAATTGTGGCGAGCACCAGAAGCGCGACGGCTGCTGATCCCGCCAAGCCGTGGACGAGGCCAACAGCGAGCGGGCGGACATGTTGATACAGCTGGCTGCCGCCAAATGCTCGATCCAGGAATGCGAGCGGCGCGTGCTGATGCTCGTAGGGAGGCAAATCCGCCGCATGCTGATGAGCATGGTCGTGAAAGTAATCGCCGTGACTATGAACATGCGAATGAACGATACTGTCATTGGAATGAGCCGCGGCTGAAATTTCCGGCAGCAAACGGCGAAAACTGACCACGTTCATCAACCCCAGAAAAATAAGCATGATGGCAACGGAAAGCTCCATGCTCATTCCCAGCCGCACGGGAATCTCTAGATTAAACAGGATAATTCCCACGCCCACGCTGAAGATGGTTATAGTGTGGCCGATACCCCAGAAAATTCCCGTCCAGGCGGCGCGCATGATGTTGCGCTGGCGGCTGACTATGGTGGTGACGGCAATGACGTGGTCGGGATCGGTCGCATGGCGCATGCCGAGGAAGAATCCCACCACTATGATGGAAAAAAGTCCAATCACGAATTGTTCCTAATACGCTTCCGTACGCGCCGCTGTTAATGACCGTGACAAAACTGAGCGTGAACAAAGCCCTCTTGCTTACACGCAAATGCCAAAAGCAGATTCCTCGCTATGCTCGGAATGCCCTAAAAGAGGCTCTGGGCCCACTGGTATGATTCGATTCGCTTAGCCGCGATTAGCCAGGCACCTGTGAAATCCTCGCTCGCGCAACAATCCAGATATTGTAACTCCCGGAACACTTGATCACAGGCCGCAGAAAGCATTCATGCCACTCAAATGCAGGCTGGGTCGTGCGTCATGTAAACGCCGCCTTATAATGACAGGATGTTCGAGCGNNCGTTGGTGGCACAAGGTCGAATGGCTATTTGGTCCCGGGCGGATTGGCGCGAAGGGCCATCTTAATGCTCGCTGGCTTTTTCTGCGAGTGCTCGGCCTGATTTATTTCTCAGCGTTTTATTCCCTAGTGTTCCAAATCCGCGGGCTCATTGGTCCTCAAGGGATATTACCGGCGAGCGAATATTTCGCGGTCGTCTCCCGTTATCTTGGCGCGGGAAAATTCTGGTACGCACCCACGCTCCTATGGCTCACCTGGAGCGACAAGGCATTGATGGTGTTGTGCTGGGTAGGGCTAGCTGCTTCCATCCTGGTAATTGTAAATTTCTGGCCGCGCGCGACACTTCTTATTTGCTTCGTCGCTTATTTGTCGTTCATAGCAGCCGCGCAGGATTTCTCCAGCTATCAATCTGACGGAATGCTGTTGGAGGCTGGGTTTATCGCAATTTTTTTTGCTCCGGGAGGATTTCGTCCGGGGCGCGGATCGGCGGCTCCGCCATCGCGCGTCAGCCTGTTTCTACTGCGATGGGAATGGTTCCGCATCTATTTCGAATCCGGCGTGGCGAAACTCGCCAGCGGCGATCCGCAATGGCGTCATCTGGCGGCCATGGACAACTATTACCAGAACGGTCCGCTACCGACATGGATCGGGTGGTATGTCCAGCAGCTTCCGCACTGGGTTCATGCGGGAACAGCGGGTGCGACGCTATTGCTGGAACTTGTCATCGTTCTGGGGTTGTTTTTGCCTCGACGATACAAAATCATCTGCTTCTGGATCGTGACGCCATGGGAAGCGGCAATCATCCTCACGGCGAATTATACATTTCTGAATTACCTGGTGCTGGCGCTTGGCGTCCTGCTGCTCGACGATCTTTATCTCGAGCCGATACGCGAACGATTTCGGCGAAAGGTTCCGTACGCCGAGCCACGGCCCGGTTCGGTGGAAGTCACCGGTTCGGGCGCTGAAAGACAGACGGCAATCCCTTCGCCGAGATCGGGTCTCGGACGGGGGGAGCTCTTGCTGGCTGGTTTCCTTCTCACTTGGATTTTCTATTCGACGACAACGCAATTAATCGCCATGGTCGCGCCGCGCATTCCATTACCTGCCGCGCCGGTTCGCGCACTCGATCCTTTCCGCATCGCGAATCAGTATGGGCTTTTCGCAGTGATGACTATGGGGCGTTACGAAATCGAATTTCAGGGATCCGACGACGGAGGGCTGACTTGGAAGACGTACCCATTTCGTTATAAGCCGCAGGACGTTCGCGAGGCCCCGGGAATTTATGCGCCGTACCAGCCGAGGTTCGATTGGAACCTTTGGTTCGCATCGCTGGGGGGCTGGCGCGACTATACCTTCGTCCCTTTGACTGAGGAGCGGTTATTGCGAGGCAGCCCGCCGGTGATGATGCTTTTTAAGGCCGACCCTTTCGCGGGACAGCCACCCCCGCAAATCGTGCGCTCGGTGATTTGGCAGTATTGGTTCACGGACTTGGCCACAAAACGCAGGACCGGCGACTGGTGGCGGAGACAGATGTTGGGCCCCTATGCTCCAGCGCTGTAACGGAATACCGCGGGGCGCATTGTCGCGGTTGATTTGCCGGATATCGCTCCAGAAACGCCGCCAGCGGAACTTTTAAAATGAGGGAGACCCAATCCGCAGGACAAACAGGGTTACTCGCTTCAAGTTCTGACACCGCAATTTCGGGACGCGGTTATTGTCGCGACTCATAAGCACAGTGAAAAAAAAGTGGATCGCAAGTAAAAAAGAAGAGAAGAGAGGCGGCCCCGGTCCGAACCGCCTCTCTAGGCACGTCACTGGGGTATGAATGTCGCAGGCGCCCGAGGCAGGCGGTCTGCGATCTTGCTACAGCTACTCAACTGAACCCTCCCGCAAAATAAAAGTTGCTTGGTGAAAATTCCTATTGAAAGTGACCGCGCAGGGGTTTCGGCGGGCGGCTGCGCGAATCAGGACATTTACACTACACTGGCCACTATGGAACATGAAGAAAATCCGCCTGAATGGGAAGAACTAGTCCCGCCGGTAACCCCTGAACAAGTAATCGCTTTTCTGGCGAAGGCGCCTCATCCATTGGGCATCCGGGAGATTGCCCATGCCATGGAATTGAAGCACGCGGGGCGGCGATACCTGCCCAGAGTGCTGAAAAAATTGGAGCGCGGTGGCGAGATCGAGGAAGCGCGGCCTGGAAAATTTTCTGTCGTTGGGCAATCGCGCGGACCGGGCCACACATCGGCAAAACGTAAAAATACGAAGGATGAGGGTCGCAAGAAGGTTCGAGGCGAGGCTCTTCGCGAGCATGACGCGAAGCCGAAGTTTTCAGGCGATAAGAACCTTATCGAAGGCCGCTTGATTGCGCATAGGGACGGATACGGCTTTATTGTGCCAGGCACGCCGATTCCCGGCCTGAGCGGCGACATTTTTGTTGGCGCGGAGCAAATGGCCGATGCCATGCATGGCGACCGGGTGATGGTTCGCATCGAACGACGCCGTCCAGACGGGCGCGCGGAGGGGCGTATCGTTCGAGTGGGGCATCGGAAGCACGAAACGGTGGTGGGAATTTTTCGCTACGATTCGCACGGAAATTTCGTGCTCCCCTACGACACACGTCTGCCCCACGAAATTATCATCCCGCCCGGTGAAGAACTCACCCCAGAGTTGCGTGAAAAATTGGGCGCACCAGCGCCGGAGCAGGGCAGAAACGCGCGGCGCGTGCGTTTGCCGGAACTAGTCGGTTCAGTGGTGAACATTCAGATCACGCGTTTTCCGCAGAGCGGCGTGCCTCCCGCGGGAAAGGTGGTTGAGATTATAGGTAAGCCCGGCGATTTGGGCGTTGATATCGAAATCATGATTCGCAAGTATCACTTGCCCCACGAATTTGCGGAGGATGTGGTCTCGGAAGCTGCGGCGATCCCCTCGCAGGTATCCGACGCAGATTTGGCGGGGCGCACCGATTTCCGCGATTTGCCAATCGTGACCATTGATGGCGAAACAGCCCGAGATTTCGATGATGCGGTTTTTGTCCGCGAAATCGCGGGGGGCGGATATGAATTGCAGGTGCATATTGCGGACGTGGCGCATTACGTACGACGCGGTTCGCCGCTAGACCACGAAGCGCGGCTGCGCGGCACGTCAGTCTATTTTCCCGACCGCGCCGTTCCCATGCTGCCCGAAAAGCTTTCCAACGGAATTTGTTCGCTAAATCCGCACGTGGATCGGCTGGTGATGAGCGTGCGGATGCGTTTCGATGGGGAGGGCCACCGGACATCGGCGGAGCTGATGCCGGGAGTGATTTGCTCTGCCGAGCGAATGACTTACACGGCGGTAAATGCGTTGTTGGAATCGGAGCCTGCGGCGCTGGAGCGCTATGCCACGCTGGCGGACGATTTTGGCAGAATGCGCGATCTGGCGCTGTTGTTGAACAAACGGCGGGTGGCTCGGGGATCTATTGATTTTGATTTGCCCGAGCAGGTGCTGGAGCTGGATGGTCGCGGGACAATCACGGGGATTCTGCGCAGTGAACGGAACATCGCGCATCGAATCATCGAGGAGTTCATGCTGGCGGCCAATGAAGCTGTGGCCAGTGAATTGGAACGATGGGATCTCGGCTTTCTACATCGCGTCCACGAAAAGCCCGATCCCAAGAAAGTGCTGGAATTCGAAGAGCTGGCGAAAACGTTTGGACACACTCTGGGAGTGGAGGATCTTTTCGAGCGGCAGGTGCGCGTGAGACATGGAACGGCAAAGCAGCGAGGGCGCGGAGAACGTGTAAGCCATGGACGTGGGAACGACGCTCGAGTGAGCCATGGACGTCCGCGCGCGATGGCGGTTACGTTGCCTGCGGCGGATGATTTTCACATCCGGCCGCAACACTATCAACATTTGGTCGCACAAATCGCAGGACGCCCCGAGGAGCGCATCCTTTCTTATCTGATGTTGCGGTCACTGAAGCAGGCCAGGTACGCACCTGATCCGCTGGGGCATTTCGCGCTGGCCACTCAGACTTACGCGCATTTCACTTCGCCGATACGCCGGTATCCCGACCTGATTGTCCACCGCGTGCTGAAATGGATGCTCGCCAATCCGGATGCGGCACCCCTTATAGCGCCCGCAAAAGCGCCCAGGCAAGTTGCCATAGACCCAGCACCCTCGCGAGGGCCTTACGCGCGGGCGGAACTGGAACAAATGGCGACGGAAACGTCAGAAGCCGAGCGCCGGGCCGAAGCTGCGGAACGCGAGCTGCTGAACTGGAAGACGGCGCAGTTTATGGAGGCGCGGCTCGGGGAAGAATTCGACGCGCTGATTATTTCCGTGCAGAAGTTCGGGTTTTTTGTGGAACTGATGGAAATTTTCGTCGAAGGGCTGGTACCGGTGAACCGGCTGGAGGAAACCCTTGGCGAACGCTGTTTCTATCGGGAAACGGATCATGCCTTTGCGGCACAGCGCAGCGGGCGAGTATTCAGATTAGGCGATCGCGTAAAAGTCAGGGCCGAGCGGATTGATCCATTGTTTCATCGCGTAGAATTCGCAGTGGCATTACATGGATACAGCTAAAAGGAACGATCCCACGTCACGGAGGTAATAGAATGGCGACGAGAAAGTGTCCGATGTGCATGGTGGTTTTGGCGGCGGGGCCGGTGGCGGCGCGGCCGGATGAACTGATTTGCGTAAATTGCGGCCAGACGCTTGAAGTGGCGGGGCTGAGCCAGCAAGCTGCTTGCTGGCTGGGATTGGTCGCGGCGGCCGCTAGCGTGCGCTACAGCATTCATGGGGGGGCAGCGAATCCGTTGGGTTGGGCGATTCCGGTGGTGGTGGGAGTGATGGTTTTCGGAATTGTCTCGGCGCTGGCGCTGATGGCGACAGCCGATTTGCGGGTGCGCGTTGCGGTGATTGAGATACCTATTGCGCACTCGCCAGCGGGACATCACTAGGCCGGTTTCTTCCTTTACGCGGTGGTGAACAAGACAGAGTGCACGGCCGTAAAAGAAAAATGCAGATCCTCCGCTCCGCTCAGGATGACCAGATATGGTTGGATCCCAGGCTGTCTAATAAATTTTTAGGACTTCGGGTGAAAAGATGAAACCGAAAATTGGATTTATTGGCTTGGGATTGATGGGCCAGCCGATGGCAGCAAACTTGCTGCGCGCGGGTTATCCGCTGGTGGTATGGAATCGAACNNGAACGCGCGAGAAAATGCAAAAGCTTATTGCAAAGGGCGCAAACGGCGCAGTCGCCGGTTCGTCACCAAGAAACGTAGCCGAGCAATGCGACGTGCTGATCACCATTGTCTCTGATCCGCCAGCATTGGAAGAAGTGTTGTGGGGAACGCAAGGCGCGATGGCAGGATTGCGCGCAGGATCGACGCTGGTGGATTCGAGCACGGTTTCTCCGGACTTGGCGGAACGAATTTCGGCGGGGTGCCGGGAGCGCGGCGTGGATTTTCTGGATGCGCCGATTACCGGAGGAACATGGGGCGCCGAAAAGGGCGAGCTGGTGTTCATGGTTGGCGGCGAGCCGGGGGTTCTCAAAAAATTGCGTCCGGTTCTATCGGTAATGGGCAAACACATTTTTTCGCTGGGGCCGAACGGCGCGGGGCAAACGGTGAAGCTGGCAATGAACGCGCTGCTCGCGCTGGAAATTCAGGCGTTCGCGGAGGCAATGGCCATCGTTACATCGAGCGGCATCGCCGCGGAAAAGCTGGTGGAAGTAATGCAATCGAGCATGGCTCGATCAGGCGCGTTGGACATAAAGGCTCCGGTGATGATTGAGGGGAAATTTGCGCCGAGTTTTCCCCTGCGACTGATGCACAAAGACCTCGGCCTGGCGTTGGAACTGGCGCGTCGGCGAGGCATCGAATTGCCCGCCACCTCGGCGGCATATTCGACATACAGCGCGGTAAAAGCAGCGACCACGGAAGACGTGGATTATGCTGCGGTAGCAAGATTCTGGAAAAAGTAGAGCCGTGCCCACCGAGGAAATCTCCACTCACACAATCGGAGAGGAGAAGTCGTTATTCGGACCAATTCAGATCGTGGATTACGATCCGCAGTGGCCCGATATGTTTGGAGGTGAGCTCACAGAATCAGGACTGTGCTCGAACGCAGGGCGTTGCTGATTGAACATGCCGGCTCGACGTCAGTGCCCGGCCTTGCCGCCAAACCGATCATTGACATACTCCTCGTAGTGACTCACTCGGCGAATGAAAGGATATGTGCCAGCCCTGGAAGCCGCAGGCTACCTGCTTCATATCCGAGAGACCAAATTGATATGAGCATCGGATGTTCAAGGGTCCGGACACGGAAATCAATCTGGACGTGTTTTCCTCTGGCTGTCCGGAAATCGAACGCATGCTGATGTTTCGGGACTGGTTGCGCAGCAATGCCGCTGATCGCGACCTGTACGCTCGCACGAAACAGGCTTTTAGCGGGGAAGGAGTGGAAGGATGTCCAGGATTACGCGGACGCCAAGACCGTTGTCATTTCGGAGATTATCGCGCGACCCTGCGTCGATCGGAAATGAATGAAACCCCGGAGGCGCGGTCGGGGCCCGTCCTGATTTTTCAACACAAACTGCTAGAGCGAAGTCGCAGCTGAGAAAAAGCTAAGAGGAAGATCGCGCGCGGTGCGCAAGCCGGCTGGCGCCGCTAGAATCCACGGAATAGTATTGACGACCACGGCGGCGGTGGCTGTGTCCCCATGGGTTCCACCAGGAATGGTCAGGGTGATATTGGGCGCGCCTTCCAGCGTGATCGTATCCGAAGGATCTTCGGCGCCGGCGTACATTTTGAGTTCCAAGCGAATTTTTTCTTCGCCTTCCGCCATTCCGCGCGCGACCTGATGAATCCCCGCCACCGCGCCACTGGCGACCTGCAAAAACTCCGATTGGACGGCTTTATCGGAAATCACCGGTTTAATTATTTCGCTGATTTCATCGAGCGAGAATCCGAGCCCATCGGCCACCATAGCGACGGATTCGGGAAGGCCGTAATGCTTGACGCTGCCCTCCGCAGCTCTGGCTTCAAATTCCTCGCGGGAAAGACCCATACCGATTTTGTGTTGAAGAGGCTGGCGCCGGTGCGCCGCGTCCACAATGCGAGTAGCGCGAACGCGGTCCACGCGCTGCGATACGGCTGATAGGGTTAAGACGAGCTTATCGAGCACGAAGCCCGGATTGATGCCAGCCGCGACAAGCGCGACTCCCTCCTCCTTAGCCATTTCATCGAGCTGAGAAGCCAGTTCGGGATATTTCCGGAAGGGGTAGGACAGCTCTTCGCATGTAGAAATGATGCAGGCTCCGGCTTCGAGGCATCCATACAATTGGCCCATCGCTCCGGGCAGGACGGAGGTGGTGGAATGGATGACCACATCGGGGCTGTGGGCGAGCATTTCCTCGGCGGACGCGGAAACGGGCACACCCCAGGGCGCGTCGTGCGCTCCGGCAACTTCTCCCAAATCGCGTCCGGCTTTGGCGGGATCAACGTCCACTGCGCCGATAATTTCCACGGCCTGTTTTTCACGGGCGAGGCGCGCAATGGATGCGCCAATCGGACCGACGCCGTAATGAAGCACTCGAACTCGCTTTCGCACTGGAATCTCCCTGAATTGTTTTGTGGCTCGCCATTATATCTCAGAGGCTCGGGCAATTTTGACTGAGCTTTAAATAGAAAAAGAGCCGGCCAGATCGAAGGACCTGACCGGCTCTTGAAGAAGCAAATACCCTTCGGGACGGGCTTTCTACCTCTTGGCTGAAGCGAAGTTTTCGGAAATGGCGTCCCAGTTGACTACGTTCCACCAGGCTTCAATGTATTCTGGGCGGCGATTCTGGTATTTCAGGTAATAGGCGTGCTCCCAAACGTCCAGGCCCATCACTGGCTTTGCGCCACTCATGAGGGGACTGTCCTGATTGGGGGTGGAGTCAATCCCCAATTTCCCGTCTTTATTCATCAGCCAGGCCCAGCCGGAACCGAATCGCTTGGTAGCAGCCTCGTTAAATTTGGTCTTGAAGTCGGCGAATGAGCCGAAAGCTCCATTGATGGCGGTTGCAATATCGCCCTTGGGATCGCCGCCTCCCCCCTTCTTCATAATCTTCCAGAAGAAGGAATGGTTGGCATGGCCTCCGCCATTGTTGCGAACGGCGGTGCGGATGGCTTCGGGAACCTTGTCAAGCTGGGCGATGAGTTGCTCCACAGGAAGCGCGGCCAAATCGGGGTGGGGCTCCAGCGCCTTATTCAGATTAGTGACATAAGCACCGTGATGCTTGTCGTGATGAATCTCCATCGTTTTCGCGTCGATATAAGGCTCGAGCGCGTCGAATGCGTAAGGCAGGGGTGGTACTTGATAGGCCATTCTTTTCCTCCTAACTGCTTAAATGAGCGTTTCCAAGTAATAATATACTCCTTCCCATTAGCCCATTGCGGAGCGGAAGATTCAATACGGGGAATTGCCGATGGCGCACGCTGAACACGTAGAGAAACACTTTAGGGCCACGGCCACAGTGCGCGACGTGGTGATTGGGATGTCGGACGGGCTTACAGTCCCTTTCGCCCTTGCCGCGGGGCTGACGGGCGCGGCGGTTGCTTCCGGCATCATCGTCACGGCGGGGCTGGCGGAAATTGCGGCAGGCTCCATTGCCATGGGATTGGGCGGTTACCTGGCGGCCAAGACGGATGCCGCGCACTATCGCTCCGAGATGGAACGAGAGGCTCGCGAAGCGGTGGAGTTGCCGGAAGTTGAGCGCGAAGAAGTCGCGGGTGTCTTTCGAGGTTACGGATTAACGCCCGAGCAAGCCGCGCCGGTAATCGCGGCCATTTGTTCAGATCAAAAGCGATGGGTAGATTTCATGATGCGGTTCGAACTGGGACTGGAGGAGCCGGACCCGGCGCGCGCCGGATGGAGCGCGGGAACGATTGCGGCATCGTACATTGTGGGAGGGCTAGTCCCGCTCGCGCCTTATATGCTGCTGCACGACGTGCGCACCGCACTGGCCTCATCCATTTGTGTTACGTTGCTCGCGTTATTCGCCTTTGGCTACGTGAAAGGCCGATTTACGACGCTCTCACCGTGGCGCGGGGCCGTGCAGACGGTTTTCGTGGGAGGCCTGGCGGCAGCGGCGGCCTTCTTCATCGCCCGGATGATCCAATAATCTTAATTCGATGACAGGGCGGATCGACGGAAGAAGCCACCATCTATTAACATTTATTGGACATCCAAATAGTATTCGGTTGCACGATTTAATCGAGAGGTGAAACATGTCGGAACCAAGAAAAGAAGGGACACAGATGAGCCCGGTAGGGCACGCGATGACCGAAGGCACCCTGGACACGCCCATTTTTCAGTGTGATCTCGCGGCGGAAATAGAGAGCCTGCACAAGGAAGATGCGTGGCTGCAGGGAACAGGGCCAAGTTCCAAGACCCTGGTGAAACATTCCGATCTCAGGATCGTCCTGCTGGCGTTGAAGAAAAACATGATCATGCATGAGCACAGGACGGCGGCGAGGATTTCGCTGCAGACCCTGGCCGGCCACATTCGCCTGAAACTTCCCGGCCGCATAGTCGATCTGACGGCGGGGCAGCTGCTTGTGTTGGAACAGTGTGTCCCGCACGATGTGGAAGCTGAGGAAGACAGCGCCTTCCTATTAACGCTTTCGTGGAGGGGCGAAGAGGTCGAGGCCTGCAAGGTTGATTGATAAAAACGCCGAACCTGCCTGCCGCGTTCAATCCCACGCGCTGAAAGCCAGGGCTATTTCGCGTCGCCAAAGGGCCAAAGGTTGAAAGCTTTCAAAAGCGTGTCGTCATGTTTCTCAATCAGCATGTGGGCTGTCTGACCGGAAGGCCACGGTGTTGCCAGACGGTCAGGACGGTCGGCAATCCAGAATGCGGTGAGGGCCATTACGGTGGCATCCTGGTTAAGTGTTTCAGGCTTTACTTTGTCGAGCGTATCCACAGGCGAATGATGCGTATATTTGTAGTCCGGTGAATCCTGATCCAGATTGATGCCGGGAAGTCCGGCAATAATGAAGGGCCCGGTGTCGGTACCAAACTCAGTGTCGTCGTTCACGTCGATTTTCCCGAAAGATTGCAACGATGCCGCGAAAGGCTCGGCGGCGGAAACCAATTCTTTATGGCCGCCCATCTGCAGAGCAGTAACCGGGCCCTGGCCATTATCGAGAATTACCGCCGCGACATGATTCGACATTTCGGACTGGTGCTGCTTCACATAAGCGAATGAGCCGAGCAAACCTTCCTCTTCACCGGTGAACAATACAAACCGCAGGGTGCGACGGGGCCTAAAACCTGAGCGCAGGATCGCTTCCGCGGCACCCAGGGTAGTGCAAGTTCCCACACCGTTATCCGTGGCCCCGGAGGCCAAATCCCATGAGTCGAGATGGCCACCGACAACGATGATTTGTTCAGGATGCTCGGCGCCAGGAATTTCCCCCACAACATTGGCGGATTCGACGGGACCGGTGGTCGCGCGATTTTGCACATTGATTTTTATCTTCACAGACTTGCTGCGATCCAAATAGCGCTCGATCTGATCCTGATCTTCACTGCTCATGCTAACCACGGGAATGTCGTAATAAACGCCGAAGCCGAGTACCCCGGTATGGGTGAGGTGCATCCCCGTCGCTTTGCGTCCGCCCTGACCGCCAATCACGGCCACGGCATGCACTTTATAAGCCGTCTTAAGGAAATCGCCAAACTGCAGAAGGCTATCCAGAGGGTGTGCGGGGGCCTCGCCCCTTTGCACGACGAGGAGAATNNGTTCCATTGAGATGAATTGTTGGCCATCTCCTCTTGGAGGTTGTAAACGTTTACCGGGACGATGCCAGCTTCGACACCGCCGGGAGCCGTTGAGCCAACCCATCCCATCGAATCCACCATGAGGGAGCGATGGATGGGCGATTCGAGCTCCGCAGTGGCCGAGACGCGCTGCCATCCTTTCCAGAGCTGCCAAGACTCTGCGTGAACGTTGGAGAGACCCATACTATTCATCGTTTGGAGGCTCTACGAGACGGCGGCATCAGCCGCAGGAGTGCCGGTGACGCGGGCTCCAATGTCGTCACTAAGCTCGGTCAAATATCTGAACGCATGAGAATCCATCATGCCGCGACCGGCGACGGCCGAAAGGGCCGTCAGGGTGCCGTCTTGCTTAGGGCCTGGGGCAGTGGAATCGGAACCCGGATAAGCCGGCCCGACGGACAGCACTAATGGAAGGAGCAGTAGCCCGAAAAGATAAAGACGGATCATGAACAATGTCCTTTTGCGTTTACGCGCGTAATAACCCTGCAACTTGACAGCGGGGATAAAGTCTATAAGTGGATGCAGGGGTTGGCAATAGGATGCCTAAGGTGGTCCATTATTAGGTATGTGTCCCGCTATGAATTAGACTTGAAGTCCACGCTTTCATAAACGTCCATCAACCGTCTAAGGATTTGTAGCATCTAATGTATGGCAATGATGGTTTCATGCGGCGTGGGCGAAGACCGCCTGACCTTATCGCCGCACAGGATATGTGGTGAAGGGGACCACATCCCAGTGAGGGTGTCCAATTTACCCTGCTTGTCAGTTACGACAATAACGTACGACAACAGAGCAAAATAAAAATCTGTTCGTCCCGGAATGGCGTTGCAATATGTTTTTAGCTTAAAGAGGAGGAGTTTATGAAAGGCGAAGTGGTGGGAACACGCCGGCGTGGTTCTCAGTCGGTATGGCTGGTATTGCTGATAGGCGTGCTATTGGGCGGAGGAGTAGTGGCATGGGGCAGCAAGAAAGTGATGGGCGACAGCTCGCGGACGCCTGCATATAGCGTCTCAGCTGCAACGCCAGTTGATATGAAAGGATTTGCCAATGGATTCGCGGGCGTCGTAAAACCGGCGCTGCCCACGGTAGTAAATATTTCGACGTCAAAGGTCGTTAAGCCGTCAGCGCGAGGTAATGGGCAATTCTTCAACGATCCATTCTTTCAACAGTTTTTTGGTAATCAGTTTGGGCAGCAATTTCAACAGAAGCCGCAGCGTGAAGAGAGCCTGGGATCGGGCGTGATTGTTAGCGCCGACGGATACATCCTGACCAACAATCATGTGGTGGACGGCGCAACCGATATTAAAGTGGAGACTTCGGACAAGCGGGACTTCACGGCGAAGCTGGTGGGTACCGACACTCACACCGATATTGCGGTTCTGAAAATTAACGCCACGAATCTTCCGTCTCTGCCCTTGAGCCAGGGCGCCACAACGCAAGTGGGCGACATTGTGCTCGCTATTGGTGATCCTTTCGGCGTGGGAGAAACTGTGACGATGGGGATCGTCAGCGCCATGGGCCGCGGAGGCTTGGGCATTGAAGGGTATGAAGACTTTATTCAAACTGACGCGGCCATTAACCCCGGCAATTCGGGCGGAGCCCTGATTAACACACAAGGCGAATGCGTGGGTATTAATACCGCGATCCTATCTGGCAATAGCGGAGGAAATCAGGGAATCGGCTTCGCCATTCCTGTCGCCATGGCAAGGCACGTCATGGACGAAATCCTGAAGAATGGCAAAGTAACCCGGGGATATATCGGCGTGGTCATCCAAAACGTTACGCCCGAACTGGCGCAGCAATTCGGTCTGAGCCAGGGAGGAGGCGCGCTGGTAAGCGACATCACACCCGGCGGCCCCGCAGCCAAGGCCGGAATTACCCGCGGCGATATTATTCTCGCGGTTGACGGCGATANNATAATTTACAGGTGCGCATCTCCGAGTCAGCTCCGGGGACAACCGTGCGGTTGAAAGTGCTGCACGACGGCAAGGCGCGTGAGGTCAGCTTACAACTCGCCGAATTGCCCGAGAAAGAAGTTGCCAGCGAAAAGGGAGATGCCGCGGGTTCAGCACTCGACGGAGTAAAAGTGGAAACACTGACGCCCGACCTCGCGCAGCAATTGCAACTCTCCGGGGACGTTCATGGCGTGGTGGTGGATAACGTCGAACCCGCCAGCGCCGCGGCGGAATCCGGTTTGCAACGCGGAGACGTGATTGTGGAAGTAAATCGCAAGCGCGTGTCCAATGAGGAACAATTCGAAACGGCAATTAGCGGCGCGGGATCACAATCCGTGCTTCTGCTGGTTAATCACGGAGGGCAGACTCGATTCCTGGTGGTGCAACCTCACTAAGACCGTCGAGAAGTGTGGTGATAGTAAATCGGAGGCACGGCATTCAACATGCCGTGCCTCTTTTTTATCGGACCGAACCTCTTTGGGAAGTGTGTGAAAGAGGGCGCAAGGCGCTTCTATTTCGCGGCGATCACCTCGAAGGGGCGCATCATTTCATTATCCTCGTGCTCCAAAATGTGGCAGTGCCATACATAGCGACCAAGGAAACCTTCGAATCGAACGATGATGCGCGTCACCATGCCTGGATCAGCGCGCACCGTATCTTTCCATCCCGCTTCGTTGGGGTCAGGGAGAATCGCGGCCCCGGTAAATTTCACTTCGCCGGCGGTTCGATACGCAAAGATCTGAAACCGCCGACGGTCAAGTATCTGAAACCGCACCAAGTGCAAATGAATTGGGTGGGAATCGTCGGTGGTATTAATGAAGCTCCAAATTTCAGTCGAATTAAGCTCGGGCTTCTCGGTGATGGGCATTTTCCAATATGACGCATTCAGCAGCATCAGCATCGAGTTGCCCGCGAGATCGTGATATTCATTGATAGAAAGTGGACGGATTTTCACCGCTTCGGATTCCGGCGTTTTGAGGATGGTCCGCAATTTTACAGGCAACACGGCGGCGACTTTCGCATTGATGGGGATATGCGCGGAGGCGCCCACCCGAAATTGCATCACTACAAAGGCGTCGTTTTGGAGAACAATCTGTTCACCGGCGTGACTACTAAAATCCACGACCAAATCCGCGCGTTCGCCTGGGCCGAGTAGCATCTTGCGCAGCGGTACCGGCCCAGCCAGTAGTCCTTGATCCGTACCGATTTGGTGAAATTCCTGTCCGTTTGAAAGCGAAAAACAGTAGAAGCGGCCATTCGATCCATTGAGCACACGAAAACGATACTGGCGCGGCTCGACCTCCAGATATGGAAGCAACTTTCCGTTTACCAGAATTGCGTTACCAAAAACTTCAGGAACCCATGGGGCATTGCTGGCTCCGGATACCGGATAAAATAACTGCCCATCGCCGTCGAATAAACGGTCGCAAATCACGAGCGGGACTTCATACTTTCCGGCCGGCAGATTCAGCGAGTCCTCGGCGCTGTCACGAATAATGTAAAGCCCCAGGAGACCCGCGTAAATATTCAGCCGGTTAATTCCCATGGCATGATCGTGATACCACAGGGTTGCCGCCTCCTGCCGATTGGAATAGTGGCAAAGGGCTGACCTCCCGGGGGTAAACCAACTTTCGGGATAGCCATCGCTTTCAGGGGCCGCTTTGGCGCCGTGGAGATGCACCACAGCCCTTGTTTCCGGCAAGCGGGCCTCAGCGCCGTGGAGGTTGTGGTCAATGGGAAGAAAATGTTCGCGGGGTAATGCGTTTACCCACTCCACTAATATTCCCTGGCCGCTACGAGCTTCGATTGTCGGGCCAGGGGAGCTATTGCCGAAACCCCAAAGCATCGTAGGCTTCATATCGCGGTGAATTTTCTGCTGAATCTGCCGCATCTCGAGCCGGTAATATGGAATTTGTGTGTGCGGTTCTGTGGGGCTGGGGCGTGAACTAATGCTCCCCGCGATTTCGGGATCGGGGATCGGGTCAACGAATTTCGCCAGGGAATTTGGATCCAACGTCGGCTTGACCATGCCAGTCTGATGAGTATCGCGGGATGCACCCGACAGGCCTTGACTGGCCAGAATCGCTCCCGCGAAGCCGCCCTGTTGGAGAAAACGACGCCGTGAAATAAACAAATTGAACCTCTTAAACCTCGGTTATTAAATCTTAAGACACCACCCTGATAAAAGAACAACGGGCAGCGGCAAAAGAGCCGTGTGCCCGTTGACCGTTACTCTAAGTTTTACTTTTTCGTCAGCAAATGGAGCTATTTTGCAGCGACTGGCGGATCGCTTAGATTGATTTTCGCCAGTTTGGGCGAGATGGTGAAGTCGAACATGTTGCTGATGGGGTTCGCAATCGCATCAAACGAACCCTGCCCGATCCGGAGGCCGCCGAGGAAGTTATCCTCAATGAACCGTAGAACCGACGTCTGGTCGGTGATGGTGTGATCCACGAAATTGGTCTTGGCATATGGAGAGATAACCAGCAGGGGTAGGCGCGGTCCATAGCCGCAACGGCCGAGGGCGTGCGGATTATCTGAATCAATTCCTGGCAGGGCGGTATTGCCATTGCCGCAAGCGCCCGGACCCGTCAATCCATCGGACGTTCCCGATGACTGATTCACAATGGGCCCAAACTGGTGATCGTACCAACCGTCGGAGTCATCGTAGGCGATAATCACGGCCGTGCTGCTCCAATCAGGATTGTCCTGAAGAGTATTGAGGACTTCGCTAAAAAAGTTATTCTCATCCAGAGGATCGGAATAACCCGCATGGCCATCTCTATACCCAGGCGCTTTAAGAAAACTCACCGCCGGAAAATTACCTGCGCGAAGAGCAGCGAAAAAATCGTTGATATCGTATTGGTGATTGGCCGCATCCGTGTGGCCTATGTTGGCGATGGAGGTGGGCCGTGCGTGAGTGGGATTGGCCGTGGAAGAATAGTACTGAAACGGTGCGTGGTGGGGTATGTAGTCGGTTTCCGCCACTCCCGTAACAGTAGATGTTGTGGACCGAGCGCAGCCCGTCGTGCCATTCGGGTTAACAATGCTCAGATTGAAGCCGCCCTCGAACTATCCCCAAGTGACACCGCTGGAGTTCAGGTAATCGCCAATATTATTTCCCCCCATGGTGACTTGGTTGGATGTCGAGGAGGTGCAAACATCGCTGATTGGATTGGGATCGCCGATGACCGTGAGAGAGCCAGCGCCGCCGTCGGTCTCATCTCCAGTACCGTTCAGCGTAGCCGTCGTTCCGTTGGTTTGCCCAGAAATGAGGTTCAGGGCGCCCACCGTGGACGGTCCAAAGGTCGTGCCGAAGGAATTGTCGTTCATGGCATATTGCTGGGCCAGCCGCCAGGTATAGGTGGTATTTCCGTCGTAATAGCCCATAACCAGTCCCGTGGTGGTAACAACCGGCGGGGGCGCATTCGGCGGCGGTCCGGCTGTGCCAGTAAAGGAGGGGAACAGGTCCATTAGGCCGAAGTCGTAAGCCTGCTGCTCGGGCAGATAGTCATGATCCTGGTCGGCTGTTGCGGCTTGAGAACGATCCAAACGGAAGGGATTTGCTGCGCCGGCCCCGTTCGCGGAATTCAACAAATTGGGGTTGTTGGTCAACAACCCTCCACTAAGTCCATTGACGGAGGGCGTGCCGGGCAACGCGGTAAACGGTGGTTCGCCTTTTGGATTAAGGGCAACGGGATATGTGGCGAAATAATGGTCGAAGGAAACGTTCTCCTGGAAAATAACGACTACGTGCTGGATGGGAGTAGCGGTTTGGCCACCTCCCTGAGGGGGCGTTCCTGCAAACATTCCGGGATTCATCATCATCCCCGCAAGAATTACTGACAATACTTTACGCATATTTCATTTCTCCTGTTCGTAGGCGGGATTCAATATTCGTGTTGAGACTGCGACGGCCATAACAGAAGTACAGGAAAAATATTACAACCCGATTAAAAAGTGGTGGCATCTGTGTGGCATCCCAATTCACAACTCGCAGCGAGCGTTGTGGATTATTGCAGTGTGGCCTGAAGGAAGCTGGTAATTCGGCTCCAGGCATCCTGCGCAGCAGCCTGGCGGTAGCCTGTTTTGTTATTGGGATTCTCAAATCCGTGACCGGCACCGTCGTAGATTTTTACGTCCACTTTCTTTCCCGCCGATGTCATAGCTTGGTAGAAGGCTTTTATATCACCGGCTGTAATGCCCCGATCATCCGCTCCGAAATTTCCAAGCACGGGCGCATGGATGCGAGCAATATCCGCCGAATCCGTGGGAAGGGGGCCATAGTTCACAACGCAAGCGGCGAGTTTCGGTTCATGAACCGCCAGCTGGAGCGAGAGGCCTCCTCCCATGCACCAGCCAATCGATCCGATGCGGTTGGGATTTACGTCCTGGCGCGATGATAAATATTGGAAGGCAGCATCCAAATCGCGAATCGCGCGATCCTGTGGCAAGCCGCGCATGAGTTCGTGAGCTACCTCCGGATCCGCGGTGGATTTTCCCCGATACAAGTCCACCGCCAGCGCCACATATCCCTGAGCCGCCAGCCGTTGGGCCTGCTCCTCCACCCAGTTGTTCAATCCCCACCATTCGTGAATCACGACCATTGCGGGATGGCGCCCGCTTCCGTCCGACAGTGCCAAGTATCCGGTCACCGTTTCGGAGCCGCTCTTGTACGTGACTGTCTGAGTGCGAGCCTGTGAAGGCGCTTGAGCGCCAGCCGGAATATAAACCGTCATTACGGCCAGCAACAATGTGGCCACCGCAAAATTCTTGATTCTCATTTCCGACTCCTTTTTACTTATCAAGCCGATGTAACGCGAATCGTCGCGCAGCAGAATATCACCGTCAGGGCCGCTTCTATATGGTTGACGAATGGGCCACACTATCCTTCATGGCGCGCAATTCCTTGCCAGACTATCTGTCCGAATTTAACTCTCGCGAGGGCGACATTGGGTTCGTGGAGCGCCGAGGTCTGCGCTCGGTGTCATGCACGTTTGGGGAGTTGGCACATCAGGCGAATGCATGGGCCCGGCTGCACGCCGCTCGCGGACTGGAAAAAGGCGATCGCATACTTCTGTGGGGAGACAATTCCGCAGCATGGGTAGCAGCTTTTTGGGGATGCCTGTTGCGAGGCGCGATTGCCGTTCCCATGGACCGGGGCGCTTCGCCTGAATTCGCGCGACGGATAGCGGAGGAGAGCGGCACGCGTCTCGCTATCGTTGACCCTGATCTCGCCTCCGTATTCAAAGGAATGGCTGCAATACAAACGATATCGCTTGAGACCGAGCTTCGGGGAAATTCGAATGACGTCGGGCCGCCCATCCTACCCGCAAGATTGGAGCGGGCCGATCCCGCCGAAATCATATTCACTTCGGGCGCTACCGCCGAACCCAAAGGTGTGGTGCTCACCCATGGAAACCTGCTGGCCAGCATAGAATCCCTCGAAGGACAGATTCGCCCCTACCTGANNTACGAGCGGCCCTTTCATCCGTTGCGTTTCGTGGTCGTGCTTCCATTGAGCCACGCATTCGGGCAGCTTCTGGGCATTTGGGTCCCGCTGCTGCTGGGTGCCACTGTGATTTTTCCGGGCACTCTTCGTCCGGGGGAGCTTCTCCAAACGATTCGCCGGGAGCGCGCATCGGTGGTGATTGCCGTGCCCCACATTCTGGATTCAATGCGTGAAAACCTGGAATCGAACCTGACATCCGAGGGCCAGCATGAAAAGTTCCGCCAGCGGTTCAACGCCATGGAGGGTGCGCATTTTTTCAGGCGCTGGTGGGAGTTCCGAGCCATTCATAGCCGACTGGGCTGGAAGTTTTGGGCGTTTATTTNNTCTGTCGAGACGGAAATTTTCTGGGACAGACTCGGATTTGTGGTGATTCAGGGCTACGGACTTACGGAGACTGCTTCGCTCATCAGTGTGAATCATCCGTTCCGAACGAACCGGCGGTCATTGGGAAAGGCTCTGCCCGGGGTTGGCGTGCGGCTCGGCCCCGGTGGCGAGATTCTGGTTCGCGGAGATAACGTCTCTGCTGGTTATTGGAACGGGGGGAGGAATCAGTCCGTTGTAGGCGAGGATGGCTGGTTTCATACCGGCGACCTTGGTGAAGCGGACGCTGCGGGAAATCTATATTTTCGCGGCCGCAGCAAGAACGTCATAGTGACCGCAGCAGGCCTGAACATACACCCCGAGGACCTGGAAGCGGCGCTACGGTCTCAGCCAGGCATTCGCGATTGCGCGGTTGTGGGAATCGAAAGCGAAGGAAATGCGGAGGCGTGCGCGGCGCTGCTACTGCGCCGGCAGCAGACTGATGCGTCGGCAGCGGTGCGTACGGCTAACTCGACATTGGCGGACTCTCAGCAAATTCGAAAATGGTTCATCTGGCCGGAAAGCGATTTCCCGCGCACTCCAACCCAGAAACCGATTCTACGGGAGATTCAGCGCGCGGCTCAGGATAAATTTGGTCGCGGGGCGGCAACAGGGGAATCAGACGGAAAATCATCTGGGTGGCTTTCGCGATTTTTAAGGGACAAGACGGCGGGGGACCAGGGGGGCGATCTGTCGTCCCTCACATCGCTGGAGAGGGTGGAACTGCTCAGCTTGCTGGAAGATCGCTACAACATCGAGATTGATGAAGCGACGTTCAACCAAGCCACAACGGCCGCGGAGGTCGAAAGTCTTCTGCGCGCGCCAGCGCCGCAACAAGCGCCATTCCACTATCCCCGCTGGGCGCGGCAATGGGTAACTCGATTCGTGCGGGAAGCCGCTTACTACCTGCTGGTTGGGCCGGCAGTCCTGCTGTTCGCCTCGCCGCGAGTGCGCGGAAGAGAAAACTTGAGTGGCGTTATTGGCCCCGTGCTGGTCATTTCCAATCATGTCGCCGATTTCGATTCCGCGCTCATTCTAGCAAGCCTGCCGGCGAGCTTACGGCGAAGACTGACCATTGCGATGGGAGGCGAGCGGCTCCGTGACTTTCGGCGCCCATCAGCGAACTTGAATTGGCTGTTGCGCGTTTACCGGCGGATCCAGTATGTCCTGCTGGTGAGCGCATTCCATGTTTTTCCGCTGCCGAAGCGGGTGGGATTTCGGGAGAGTTCTTCATACGTGGGAGAGCTGACCGACGCGGGCTGGAGCACGCTGATTTTTCCCGAAGGTGAAGTAACCCAGGATGGCAAGATTCACCCGTTTCGGAGCGGGATTGGTTTGTTGGCGTCGCGACTCGCTGTGCCTGTGATTCCCGCCAGAATTTCGGGAATTTTCGAAATGCGGCAAGAGCATAAGTGGTTCGCGCGGCCTGGCACGGTGCGAGTCACGTTTGGGCCGCCAATGGTTTTCCCCCCTGGCGTTACGGAGGAAGAAATCACTCGAGCGCTGGAAGAGCGGGTGCGTTCGCTATAACGCTAAAGCCAGATTTTAAGGCGCTATGGGTGGGCTGTGTAGCAGGCGCACTGGAGGAACAGGACTACAGGAACAAGCTTGCGGCGGCGTGCTTCGTTGAAATCGAAATCGAGCCGACACGGATTTACCAAGTGGAGGACGCAAGCAAATTTCTTGCCGCGCAGGGAATTGATGTGGACGCAATCGCGCCCTTGGTGGATGGCAAGTTTATGAGCGCATACATCTGGGCCAAGAAGCCTCTGGTTTCCTGCTGCACGCCTGCGTGCTGCTGGAAATAATGGACGGCGCGCGTTTTTGGCAAAAACTCCTCGCGGAAGCCGTGGGAACCGCTTTTCTGCTGGCGGCTATAGTTGGCTCGGGCATTATGGGAGAGCGCCTCGCGGGCGGCAACATCGCAATTGCGCTGCTGGCCAATTCGGTAGCCACTGGCGCCGCCCTGGTAGCCTTGATTCTGGCACTGGACCAATTTCCGGCGCTCATTTTAATCCGGCGGTTACTTTGGCGAGCGCGCTGAAGCGTGAAATTGGCTGGCGCGATGCCGGATTACCCACGGCTGTCCTTCCGGGGTGTTTGTGGCTCAGGCTGTTAGAATGAAAGCGGAGCGATCTGCGACGCCCGTGGTTTGGTGCGAAGGCCTTTTGAACCAACATGCTGAACCCGGGAGCTTGCGTCGCCCGCTGGTGCGCCGCCTCCTTACGGAGATGGCCTGAAGGCGGGCGCAGAGCACCCACTTGACCAAGGGTTCAAGGGTCTAGCGCCGCACGATGAAGCGGACCGCTCCGCAGCTATCACTCCGATAGCTCCACATCCCCAGCGAAAGGAATGAACACACGGCGTGCATGTCGCCGGTCCAAAGATGCGAGTTCTGTTTATCGGAGACATTGTTGGCGCGCCCGGGCGGCACATTGTGTTGCAGCGGTTGCGCGGGCTGGTATCGCGCGAATCCATTGATCTGGTCATTGCCAATGGTGAAAATTCGGCCGCTGGGTTTGGCATTACTCCCCATCTGGCTGAAGAGTTGCTGGAAGCGGGCGTGGAAGTGCTTACCGGCGGCAACCATAGCTGGGATCGCAAGGAAATTCGCGACTACCTCCTGAACGAGCCACGTCTGTTGCGTCCCGCGAATTTTCCAGAAGGCTCGCCGGGCGGCGGACTTTATATGGGCAAGGCACAGAACGGGACGCCATATGCGGTATTGAACCTGCAGGGTCGCACGTTCATGACTCCACTGGATTGCCCGTTTCGCTCGGCCGAACGCGAGCTGGCCAAGGTGCCTCGCGATGTGCGGGTGATCATCACCGATATGCACGCCGAGGCCACATCGGAGAAGCAAGCCATGGGATGGTTTCTCGACGGCAAAGTTTCCGCCGTGTTGGGAACACATACGCACGTACCGACCGCCGATGAGCAAATCCTGCCCAACGGCACCGCTTACATTACCGACGTGGGAATGACCGGGCCCCATGATTCCGTAATTGGCATGCAGAAGGAAGGCATCGTGCAGAGATTTTTGGACGGCCTGCCGGCACGATTTGGGGTTGGCGAAAAGGATGTACGGATGAACGCCGTAATAATCGAGATCGATCCGCATACGGGACGCGCGTCGAGTATCGAGCGCCGAGTATCGAGAGAAGTGTAGTTGCTAATCTGGGATATGATCCTTTTCGCATCGACGATTCCCGAATCCAAGCAATGACCTGTTCGCAGCGCAGAAGCCTGCACGGGACGGTTTCGCTATTGATTCATCGCTCTTCGAACTTCGGCATGGCTTTAAAGGTAACGGCAACGCTGTGCCTGGTACTGAACTCAATGCCCATTCCCGCTCAGGACAGCATCACTCTGCCTAGGCCATTGATGGCCCGGACGCGTCTTTTTCCCGCAGTGGGTGCGGGGATGGAGGAAGTGCGTCGTGATGCCGTTGGAAATTATCTGGTGCTGACCATGCCCGGCAAATCCATTAGCGTTTACGCGCCCGATGGAAAGCCGCTCGGCGATATTCCGTCGAGCAATCACAAACATCCAGCGCTCGCTTCAGCTACGGATTTCGATACAGACCCGGAAGGCCGGCTGTACGTTGCTGATCGTGGCGCAGAGGCCGTAAAAATTTTCGACGCAAAGGGGATGCTCGTGCGAGCGATTCCAAATTTGGCGCCCGTTTCCATCGCGGCCTTGCCAAATGGGGAGTTTGCCCTTACTGACTTAAAGGCTCGTCAATTGCTGGAAGTCTATTCAGAGGATGGGAAACCGCTTCGCGGAGTGGGAGATTTTTCCGAAGAGGCCGAGCATGAAAGCCTCAATCGCCTCCTGAATCTGGGACGCGTGGCCGCAGACGCGAAGGGCCATCTTTATTTCGCCTTCAGCTATTTTCCGGAGCCGACCCTGCGCAAGTACAAGCGCGACGGCGAGCAGGAGTACGAAGTCGCCCTGAACACGTTGGAATTCGAACCCGAAGCCCAGGCCATTCGGCGCGAGATTCAGTCTCAGGACCGGCATGAAGGCATTCCGTCGCTGAAGCCCATCGTCAACGCTGTGGGCGTGGATTCGGGGAATGAGCGTGTTTGGATGGCTATGGGTAATATCCTGGTGGAATTCGATTCAGACGGCAGCCGTATGGGCACATATCAAACCTATACACCCGATGGCAACGTGTTAAAACCCACGGCAATTCTGGTGGAACCTGGCCGATTACTACTGGCCGCGGATTCGGCGGGGATTTACGAGTTTGTGCGCCCTGATGTAAAGCCGCCCCACTCGGGTGATGCTGGGATATCTTCCAATGACGGGGCAAATCGCCGCGTGGATCAATCCTCCTCGGGCACGAGGAAGCCGGCTCCGGTTTCTCCATGAATGGCGAAGTCCCTAGCTGATTTTTATCGCCAGCGCAAGCGAAATATGCGCTGTGGAAAAGCTGTGGAACCTGTGTGGGGATTGTGGACGAATATTCGTTAGTTTCCACTTGCTCTCGCCGAAGGAATTGTGCAAAATCCGTGCTCGCTGGTTCTGCAGGCGAGTAAGAATTTTCTTTCGGGTGGCGCGGCCGGGACGTCGGGGGACGAGAAAGGCATACCGCCCGGTTCAAAACTGAGTTTGGCTAAGGGCCCCTAGGGGCGACGGTTGGATTTCCACAACATTTCCACATCGGTGGAAATCGGCGGAGAGGGCTTGGTTTAATGAACAATTGGGATCGCATTCTACAGCACATGGAACGGCGCGTTAATCCGCATAGCTTTGAAACCTGGTTCCGGCCTACTCGCCTTGAAGAGGCAAGTAACGGCCGAATGGTTATTCGCGTGCCTAGCCGAGTTTTCCGCAAGCGCCTGACCGAAACGTATGGACAGTTGCTGGAGGCTGTGCAAGCGGAGCTTGGACTGCAAGAAACCCATCTTGACTTCCTGTGCTCGGAGCCGGCGCCGGCGCCTCCGGCGGCCACCCAAACGCGCCTGGATTTCGATTCCGGTTGTTCGCAGTTGAACCCGCGTTACACGTTCGACACATTCATCGTGGGAGCCAGCAATCAGTTCGCTCATGCCGCGGCCCTGGCTGTGGCCGAGCAACCTTCCCGCTCCTACAATCCGTTGTTTCTCTATGGCGGGGTCGGACTGGGCAAGACTCATCTGATGCAGGCCATCGGGCATTCCTTGAAGAAGCGAAGTCCACAACTGCGGCTGATGTACGTAAGCGCTGAGAAGTTCACTAATGAAGTAATTGCCTCGTTGCGGTTCGATCGCATGGCCAACTTTCGTGATCGCTTCCGCACCATGGACATCCTACTGGTGGATGATATTCAGTTCATCGCCACCCGCGAGCGCACTCAGGAAGAGTTTTTCCACACCTTCAATGCGCTTTACGATCAGCAAAAGCAAATTGTGATTTCTTCTGACTGCCCACCAAAGGAAATCTCCACAATTGAAGAACGCCTGCGGTCGCGTTTCGAATGGGGACTGATCGCGGACATTCAACCGCCTGACCTGGAAACGAAAATTGCAATTCTTCAAAAGAAGGCCGATAACGAGCATTTTGTTTTATTGGACGACGTGGCCGAATTCATCGCCCGGTCCATCCGCTCAAATATTCGCGAACTGGAGGGCGCATTAATTCGCCTAGTGGCCTACAGTTCGCTGACGAACTGCCCGGCCGATTTACCTACCGCCCAGCAAGTGCTGAAAAATATTATTGATACCCAAGAAAAGCTTATTTCCATTGAAGAAATCCAGCGCCGGGTAGGCGATCACTACGGCCTACGCGTGCAGGACCTGAAAGTTCGGAGTAATTCCAAAGCCATCGCGTTCCCGCGCCAAATCGCCATGTATTTAATAAAGCAACTAACTCCCGCATCACTGCCGGAAATTGGGCGTCAGTTTGGAGGAAAGCATCACACGACGGTTCTGCACTCTATTCATAAAATTGATACGCTGCGGCGCACCGATAAGGATTTGAACCGCACAATTAACCGGCTGCTGGATTCTTTTGCATAAACCCAGGCGGTGGAAATTCACAAGGATGTCTGGTGGAAAAGCTGTGGGGAGCCAGTGAACAATTGCCGTTTAATTCGAGAAATAGCCTCAGGTTCAAGAATACTCACGGTAGCGCGTGATTCTTAACAGCACACCGTGGCAGATACTCGACAGTTGATATGGCACTACCAACGTTTTCCGAAATTTGCACATATCCGGCGACGATGACGGACTTATATGTACTTAATTAAAAGAAAAAGAAGTAAAGTAAGAACACCAAAATTCATCAGAGCGAGGATAGTGAGATGGAATTTACCGTCAGGAAGGGCGATCTCCTGGACGAACTATCGCTGACGCAGGGCGTGGTGGAGCGCAAGACGACCATCCCGATTCTTTCCAATGCGCTTTTTGAAGCTAAAGGAGGCCGTTTGACTATTACGGCCACCGATCTCGACCTCAGCATTCGCGTATCGTGCGAGGCCAAGATCAAGAAGGAAGGCGCGGGGACAATTCCCGCGAAGAAACTTCTTGAGCTGGTTCGGCTGCTCCCTGATGACGAAATTCGATTCAAGCTGCTGGAAAATCATTGGATTCAAATTATTTGCGAACATAAGACCTACAAAATGATTGGCATGGGACGGGAGAACTTCCCCAATCAGCCGTCATTTCCCGAGACAGTGGTGAAGATTCCCGCGGAAATACTGTGCAGCATGATTGCCAAGACGATTTTTGCGATTTCCGCGGAGGAATCACGCTACACCCTTAGCGGCGCCCTGCTACTTCTGAAGCCGAGCATGTTGATGATGGTGGCCACTGACGGCCACCGGCTCGCGTTGGTGGAAACGGACCACAAGATTAGCGGATTGCGCGCCGAGCAGCGTGTGCTGATACCCCGCAAGGCTATGACTGAGGTTCAGCGGCTGGCGGCCGAATCCGGTGATGATGACGCGCAGGTGGAATTCGCCGAGGATGACAGCCACATTTTTTTTCAAATCGGCGACCGGAGACTGACGTCCCGCAAACTTACCGGCCAGTTTCCCAACTACGAAGCAGTGCTCCCCAAAGAAACTAACAAGAGTGTGGTGCTGGAACGGGGTGAATTCCAGGATGCGCTGCGGCGAGTCTCCCAGCTTGCGGATCAGNNTCCAGCCCGGAATATGGAGAAGCCAAGGAGGCGATTGAGAAAGAATACAAGGGCGAGCCCCTCTCGATCGGGTTTAACGCGCAATATTTCCTGGATTTTCTAGCCGCCGCGGCTGATGGTCCCATATCTCTGGAATTGAAGGATGAGCAGTCAGCCGGTCAGTTGCGTCCGCTGGGCGATGAATCTTGCCGGTATCGCTATGTCGTTATGCCTATGCGGATTTAAGCATGCTCGTGAGATTTCTAATACCGATCGCGGCCGTTTTGTCGGCGTCGCTAATGACGTTCGGGGCGATTAATTTTTTTAAACTGGTCTCGAACGACCATAATCCACGTTCAATACTCTCGTTATAAAGATAGCGATCCCCTATGCTGCCCATCGCGGGTGAGTATGATTGAATTCACTTTGCAGAAATAAAAATCGGGAGCTTTGGCCGTCTCCGGCGCGCCCCCAGACAACCACAACTTCCAAGTATTAGATCGCCCGGCAAAACCATAAATATCACGATAACTCATCGGAATTTGGAACCCTCGCTACTCTCCGTGCATTCAGCCCGGCGCCACCTTATAACTCATTGCAAATAAAGGCAGTTATTTTCCTTTCATCTAAAGGAACCATCCTTGTAAATCCAGTAAATTCCTAGTAAAATTAAGGGTGTTCTCCCTCGGATATTTAGCAGCAATTCGGTCCTCCACGCCTGTCACGACTGCGCCCGAACGAGGAGGTTTATGTCCGCGTGAATTCCAGGAGATGTGCGATCCATGCCGCCAATAAATGACAAGGAAACCGCTAGCCAGGGGCACAAGTACGACGCCACGTCGATCAAAGTGCTGGGCGGCCTCGAAGCGGTGCGCAAGCGTCCCGCGATGTACATCGGCTCAACAACCGAAGCCGGTTTGCATCACCTTGTCTGGGAGGTGGTAGACAACTCCGTTGACGAAGCGATGGCCGGTTTTTGCGACGAGATCAACGTGATCGTTCATGAAGGCGATTCCGTCACTGTCACCGACAACGGCCGGGGAATTCCCACGGATATGCACGCCACCGAGAAGAAACCCGCGGCCGAGGTGGTGATGACCGTGCTGCACGCCGGTGGCAAATTCGATAGCGATACTTACAAGGTTTCCGGCGGCTTGCACGGCGTGGGGGTTTCGGTCGTCAATGCGCTTTCGGATACGCTCCATTTGGAAATCTGGCGTGATGGCGAAGTGTGGGAGCAGGAATATGAGGAAGGCCAGCCCAAATCCAAATTGAAGGTTACTGGTAAGACGCGCAAGACCGGTACGGAAATCACGTTTCATCCGGACCCCACGATTTTTACCACGACGGCATTCAGCTTTGACACCATGGCTCAGCGCCTGCGCGAACTCGCCTTCCTGAATAAAGGGCTCAAGATCACGCTCGAAGATGAGCGCAGCGATAAGAAGGCGGAATTTCGTTTTAGCGGCGGTGTGGCTGAATTTGTTCGCTACCTGAACAAGGGCAAACAGACCATCAACGATTCGCCGATCTATATGGAAGGCAAGCGCGAGTCGGTGGACATGGAAGTTGCGATCCAATACAACGACGGCTATGCCGAGAATGTATTTGCCTTCGCCAACACGATCAATACGGTGGATGGTGGGACGCACCTTTCCGGCTTTCGCTCAGCGCTCACCCGGACGATCAATAACTACGCTTCATCATTTGGGTTGATCAAAGGGCAGAAAGATGAAGTAACGATTACCGGCGATGACGTTCGCGAAGGGCTGGTGGCCGTGATTTCAGTGCGCCTGCCACAGCCGCAATTCGAAG